>JBOGSA010000011.1:0-3691 GCA_050749785.1 Candidatus Micrarchaeales archaeon
CCTGAAGAAAAAAGAACAGGAGATGCTGAAAGAGAAGATGCAGAAAGGGATCAAAAGGGGGTACAAGCTCCACATCATATACGACCTTGAAACGAAAATCCCACTGTATTGGATAGTTCTGCCTGCCAACATCCATGACAAGGACGCATTCAAAACCCTGTTTGATTACGTCAAAACCCACTTCAAGTTTGCGCACAACGCAAAGTTTCTTGCGGATTCAGCATACGACTCCAGAGACGTGCGATTTACGTTGATGAAAAACGGAATCGTTCCTTTGATTGCGGTAAATGGAAGGGGGCACTACATGTCGTCAAAACCTAAGGACAATGATTACAGAAAGAGGAGCGGTATTGAGAGATTCTTCTCCCTACTGAAAATGAAACTCAACCTTCTCAATGTAAGATTTAAGGGATTGCAGAGAGTAACCGCACATGTTTTCAGTTCCATACTCGGTTATCTCCTCAAGTACATTCTCTGATTGTTAACTGGTGGGGCAGCGCCGTTGGTTCAGCCGAAGGCATAGACAACGTGCCGTTATTCACCGAAAACTCCGTAAATCGCCATTATTCCGCCTTTCAAACCGCCCAGAATGACACCAATGAATATATGCCGCCAATAAATTCCTATCTTTCGAAGAAGGCTACGATAGGATTTTCAATAGCCACGCTATTATGTAAGACAGAGAGATATTTAAACGATGCGGTCTTTGCAACAGGATTATACATTATATAAAGATTGGTTCAGAAGTAATCTGCATGGGAAAGCTCCTTGAGATATTCAAGCTTACAAGAATAGAGCATAGCTTGCTTTTAGTGATCGCTGTGCTTGCTGCAGAATTGATCGTTGGTGGGGGGCTTCCATCTACAAATGTTCTTGCGCTCAGTTTGATAACCCCAATCTTCATAAGCATGGGGGCGTTTGCGATAAACGACTACTTCGACATAAAGGTGGACAGGGCAAACAAGAAGGACAGGCCGCTGGTCAAGGGTACATTAAAGCCCTCAGATGCGCTTTACATCTCAATAGCAACTATACTGATAGGGATCGCCGCGAGCTATTTCATAAACTTCTACTGCTTTGTGATAGCAATCTTCTTCGGCGCTATGTCGCTTCTCTACAGCTATAAACTAAAGGAAACCCTCTTTTGGGGAAATGCTTACATAGCGTTCTCCATGGTCATCCCTTTCATATATGGCAATTATGTCGTTAGCGCAAATCTTGCCGAATCTATAGTTATTGTTTCGGTGATAATCTTTGCAAGCGGACTTGCGCGCGAGATCCATGGAACAATCAGGGACTACAAGGGCGATACAAAGATTAGGAACGCGATAACAATACCAAAGGTTCTAGGGATTGCAGCATCATCTGCGATCTCTTTGGTGCTTTACCTGTTTGCCGTGCTTTTGAGCATCTATCTCTTCTTTTACGTGCACCCTTTCATGTTAAATCCGGTTTATGGAGTGCTTGTGGGAATAACTGATATAATGCTCCTCTACGTGGGAATGGGGTATATTGTCAAGAACAAGCAGAAGTTCTACGACAAGACAAGAAACATATCGCTCGCCGCGATGGGAATTGCGCTTATCGCCTTCCTGCTCTCCTCGATCTTCTAGGCACCCTTTTTATTGGCTGTTTCTTCACCACTCGGGTTTGTACTTGTTGGGACATCTGTGTTTGGCTGTGTCCTCTCAAAAGGAGTATTATCATTATGATGAATATCACGAACACCAAGACCGCAATCACAAACAGCAGTTGGTATATCTGGCTTATCTGCTGCTGCATTGAATTTATTGTAATAGCTTCAAGAGGATATCCCTGTGTAGAATTTGGGGAGTTGGATCCCTGCGCAGGTCCGATTCCTGAAGGCACAAATGAAGAGCTTATCAATAGATCGGCGTTTGCAAGATCATCTGCCAGCTCTGAGATGATGAAAGCGCTGCTGATGTCAGAATTTGATACGCTCTGATTATGCTGTAAAGCGGCTTCTTTTAGATAGAATGATGCCTGCGCGGAAAACTCAAGCGGCCAGATTCCCAGACTTTGAGAACTCTCAATATTGAAATTTGTAGCATTTAGCATCTTTCCAGTGCTGTAAATCGTGTCGTTGCCAAACACCGTTGCATATTCCGAATTATATAACGAAGCTCCGTACATTCCGTGCTTGTAGTCGTATTGCGCAGCCTGTGAGTATAGGCCAGGATACAGCTGAGATGTGGCCATGTGCGAATACGCAGTTTGTGCAAGGCTGCTTGACATGTTGACAAAACCCACGTCGCTGCTTGCAGCACTCATATACATGTTCCTTGCGGCAAAGCACCATGCGTAAGCATTGCCGGATAGTGTGAGGCTTTGCGCCACGTCATCGGTAGTCTGCGCATTTGATAGTTGCGTGGCTGATTCGTTGAGTGTTATCATAGCCCATGTCTGCCTTACCTCTCCACCGATGATATATTCGTAGTTTGAGGAGGTCATCAGAGGAGGGGCTGTGTCGTTGCAATAGCTTGCAACATCATTTATCACCTGAGTTGCATAATTCTTATTCGTAAGCTGCTTGCTGTTTGCGAAAAGGAAGGCGTTGGAGAATTGCAAAAATGAAAGGTCGGCTCCGGTATAGAGGTAGCCCTTGCCTGCTATGGCTGTGTAGTTTGTCAATTCTGATTCGGCAACTTTTTGGAGTGCGCTGTAGTTTCCAGTTATGTTCTTTATCTCTGCGAAAGTGAGGTTTATTGTTGAATATGCCAAGGTTGCGAAACTGCTTGTGTTGCATATCGAACAGGACAGATCCATAGCTGTAAGAGCGCTAGTGTAGAGATTCTGACTGGAATTATAGGCAATCGGCTTTGGCCTTGCCTGACCGAATGCGTAAGGGACCGCCTGCGATACGTTTGATACCATTACGAGCGGGATTCCAAATGTCTGCTGGGCTATGTAGTACATGTTGTATTCAAAGCTGCCTGCAGGCGCGAATGGAACTATCATGAAGCTCTTGCCTGCGAGCTTTACCGAAGACACTTTCTCATATATGCCGCCTATCTCACCGACGGTACTGTTTGAACTTACAGTGCCTGTCACTCCAAAATTGTTCTGAAGCTGCACATTTGTCAATCCCGAAATGGTCAAAAGAGTCAGCGCAAGTCCGCCACTTGGTCCTGACACGCTTGAGTAATTTATGAAGTAGGTGAAGTTGTACCTGCTCTGATTGAGTTTTGTATACAAAGCCGCATCTATGACAGCCTGATGGACTGATTGCACAGTATCAGAGGAGATGTTTGTAGGACCGGTTATCAGGATATTGCCTGTTCCGGAGGTCACGTTCAGGTAGATTGTGGTAAGGCTTCCTACGCCTAGTCCGGTCACCGCTGCGGCAGATACGTGAGCATTATAATTCGTGGCAAATACCAGAGGCGAAACGAGAAGCAATGCAAGAAGTGCGATTTCAATATTCCTTAACATGCAAATCACTGGACTGTTAAAGTTTATATTTGTTACGAGATGTTTTGCTTTTCATCTCTATTAAATCAGATGCTCTTTATCACACCATTCCTTGGACAGAGCTTATTGAGCATGCATTTGCTACAAATCGGAACTTGCGACTGGCAGATCTTCTTCCCATGCGCCTTGAGAATGTAGGCAAAGTTCTTCCAGTACTTCTTGTCGACTATTTTCATAAGGTCTTGCTCTATTTTGTCCG
>JBOGSA010000012.1:0-7988 GCA_050749785.1 Candidatus Micrarchaeales archaeon
GTTCAAGATCGAGAATTTTAATATACCACACGCTCAATTCTTAATTGACAAACTAACATTTGAACAAAAATTTAGATTTCTCAAAAAACAAAATGTTTTTAGAAAGAATGAACATGAAGATATTGCCAAGTTTCAGATGGAAAGAAATGGTATATTTCACAGCTTAGAGATTGATATGCTGGAAGGGATTGTCGGTTCGGATAAAGAGTGGGAGAAAATACATAATATTTCAAAAAAAGCTTTCAATTCGGTTTATAAGGCATTTAATAGAGAAAATAATAGAGAATGGGTAGACTGGCCTAAAACAGAATCAACAGACATAGAATTTTAACACAAAATACACATTTACGACACAAAAGCGATAAAATGACCTTTTCGACACAAGCCCAACATGTAGATATCGTTTAAATACCACCGTGCAAAAATCATATTGTGGGACCATGGGAAAAACTTTCATGAACTCTTGGGAAGCAAAGGAGAAAAAGGAGGAGCAGTACAGAATTGTAGGCCTCAAAATGAGCCTCTTCGTGATAAAACGCGACAACAATGGGAGGGCTGCAGTGCTGCACAAGAGGAGGTAGCTCTATGTTGGAGAGATTCAGGAAGCAGAAAACGCAGACAACGCCGCACATAGCGCCAGAGGCGATATTCGCGCAGATTCTTATACATCCAAACACCTCAGACAAGCTGAGTTACGAGGAGATATCAAAGCTTGTTGCTAAGATCGATAATGGCGGGATCGCGCGGGGAGCTCTATGGTACCTCACTGGTAGCGATTCTGTTTATTGCGAGGACCTGAGCAGGTGGATTGGTAAGATGACCTCATTTGGCTACGCAACAGACGAGGAAAAGGTTGTGCTGAGGCCCGAGGGAAGGGAGGTCTGCATGGAGATTGTAGCCAGGGCGAAAAGAGAGACGCCGGATGTGGTAGACAAAATGCATAAATTCCTCGACACTGTGAGTATTAAAAGGGCTCTCTAAAGCTAGCTTTTATATATTATTCTTGCGTATTCTAATTACTTCTATTGGGGGTCAATATGTTCGAACTTAAGATAGATAATGCCAAGTATTGGAGGGACTGCGTTGAGGCTATCGTGAACTTAGTTGACGAGGGTTCTTTTAACATCTCAAAGGAAGGCATAACACTTAAGGCAATGGATCCTTCGGGAATATCCATGGTATCATTCTTCATGCCGAGCAAGGCGTTTGGCAAGTTCACGGTTGACAAGAACGCAAGCATCGGGCTCAACCTAGACAATCTGAGCAAGGTGCTGTCTAGGACAAGGGACAACGAGGCGCTCTTGATCAAGGAGAACGAGGGAAAACTCAGCCTAGAGTTCATTGGCGCTAATTCAAGGAGAAGGTACAAGCTCCCGTTAATCGATGTAAGAAAGAACGTTGAAAAGGAGCCGAGCGTTGACTTTGACGTAAATGTAGAGGTCCTCGGAGAACCGCTCAAGGACATAATCAAGGACGCATCGCTCATCTCATCTTACATATCATTTAGGGCTGCAAAGGATCAGATGATGATAAGCGCAAGGGGAGACTCAGGCGAACTTGAGGAGAGCCACGAAGTCGACGGCAACATAGTAAAGAAGCTAAGCGCGAAGGCGAATGCAGATGCTGTATTCAACCTCGAATACCTAGAAAACATAATCAAGGCTTGCCCACTTGGCAACCAGATAAGCTTCGCCTTGAAAAGCAACGAGCCTCTAAAGTTAAGTTACAACATTGGAGAGGCACAAATTACCTATTACTTAGCTCCCTATATGGAATCATAAGTGAAAAGGTGAGCCAATTTCTTTGAGGCGCTGTGCAGCCCTTAGACTTTTAAGATAGGAAAATTGGGTTCTGTAGAAATCCTATAACCACAGATACATAGTAGCTAATGTATCTGTGTATGTTGTAAACTACATCAATCACCTTCATCTCTTTCCTCTGCATTCTCAAAAGTTTGCTCCTCAATTCATCACCGAATTTCCTCTTCTCCACAGAATTTATTGTCTCAATCTTTGGCCTTTGATTGTATAGTTTCTGTGGAAAATGACGTCGTAATTTCCGCCTATAGAAACCTTTTGTTCTTGATAATGGAACTACATATTTCAACGGTATTATGGAGTTTGCACCTATCTTGTGTGCAAATTTATGATTGCTTTCTGAATCAGATCCTTTATCCGCAGTGATGTTCTCTATCCTTACCAATTTTCGTGTCTTCTTTGCAATTGGTTTGAATCTTACCGTATCATTGACATAAGACCTCCAGTTTTCAGATGCGATTATCGCCTGCTTGTCTGTATCTACAGAGAGGAAGTGTTTCATGAACCGTTTTCTTCTGTAGTTCCTCTTGATTCTGTGTTCGTAATGTTGTGATGCATGATGCAACTTGTATCCTGTAGAGTCAATTGCGATATTTGCAATCGTACTCATAAATAATTCGTAAGTTTTTGCTATCAGAAAATCCCATTTATATCCGGGTATTCTATCGAAGAATTTCTGGAGCGTTGTGAAGTGAGGAGTTGATTCACCGAAACCAAAATACATGCAAAATTCTTTCAACAATTCTGCTATATCCCTATATGGTTTGTTCTCATATTTCATCAACAATATCGCAACTGCATGCTGATGCTGCGTATACGTCTTCTTTGAGAATTTGTCAGAGTACGTTCGCAGTACCCTTTTTACTTCCATAATTGCGGTTTCAATAAACCTCTTATATTTAGATTCTCTATTTTGTTTCATGTCGTCGCCAAAAACGACATGGGGGCTGAAGGGTTAAAATCCTTCAGTCCTTTCTAAGAATAGAGGAATTCTACAGAGCCGTTTCGTTAGGCTTTTTCTTGTAACCCAATAGTTTCCCTATCGGATCTTTTCCAAGAAACTCAACGAGTTTGATGTCCTTGAGGTTTTCATTCTGTTTTATCACTAAAGCAACGATGTGCTTTGCAAACTTCTTTCCATGGCCATACTTCTGCACAATGACCCGCGCAGCCGCCCAAACCTCTACTATTTTATCTTTTATCTCATATAGTTCCATTACATCTGGTCTCCTGGCAAGGCCGACCAAAGTCTACAGGAGACCCTCACACTCATCCATTCACGACGACAAAAAGAGAAGAGAAAACCCCAATTCTAATATAGTTACGAAGTTATTTAATTTGTCAAGTTCCTATTATTTGTAGAATCTGCGACTCTTCATGAAATTTACAGCTTCATGCCAGATGGTAAGAAGGCCTGGCGAAGAGCGATTTCTGAGATAACTGAAAGGTTATCTGAGGAGGGAGTATTTTTATTAGGAGACTTTTGTGCAACCTCTTCTGAGGTAAATGTAACACTTACTCCAAAATCCGATTACCAAAGAAATTTCTATAACTACTTTAGACAGTATTATAGGGTTTTTGACACTTGGGAAAAATACGCGGATAGCATAATAGATAAAAGAAAGCCGACCGATAAAGATTATCCAGAAATAGACATTCAAACAAACTCTGTTACATTGTCTTTTGACAAAGCAGCAGAATTCCTTCTTCATTATAGAAATTTTGATCGTGATTACAAAATCGATGCAGCTACATTTAGGGATCCGAATTGGAAAGAGATTAATGAAACTTATTTACCGCCAAATCCGAATAAGTTTGGAATAGTCTCAATGCCAAGAGAGGAGTATATCAGTACCATTCTAGGAGTTTCAAACGAAACTCTTGCAGAAACTCCTTATAAGTTGATATGTGTAAAGGATGAAATAATTCCAAGAGAAGACACGATGAATTTTCTTCTTGATGGTTTTTCTATTTCCGTAGAAAATGACGGCACTAAATCGCAAGAGGAATTATTCCTGCAGATAACAGAGAAAATGGAACTAATTTTTAAGAAGGTTAGAAGAGAGGAATGAAAAGAGTTCTACTACCAAGGCTACGCAATCTTTTTATATATTCTTTACCCAATGAATACAGCTGAAAACAGCTAATTTTCCCGCTATCACTGCAATTTGCAGGAGGGTCTTACATGGAACAAATAAAGTTAGAAGAGTTTACCAAGTTCGTTGAGGAGAACAAGGGCAAGAGAAAGTTCAAGCAGAGCGTAGAGCTTGCGGTGAACTTCAAGGGCATCGACTTCAACAAACAGGACAACAAGCTTAACCTTGAGGTAAATCTTCCTCACGGGAAGGGCAAGGTGAAGAAACTCGCGCTGTTCGCAACCGACAAGGCATTGATGGAGAGCGCTGAGAAACTCGGAATCGAGATAATCGACGGCGCAAAGCTGGATTCTTATGCAGGTGATTCTGCAAAGATGAACTCGCTTCTGAATTACGATTTAATCGCACAGCAAAACCTTATGCCGATCATTGCAAAGTCCCTTGGTCAGTTCCTTGGACCTAGGAACAAGATGCCAAAGCCGCTCATCGGCAACATGACGCTCACAGCGATATCAAATGAGATGACAAAGAGGATTGCGATCAAGACAAAGGGAAAGAACCTGCCGACAGTGCACTGCGTGGTGGGAAGCGAGGACATAGAGCCAAAGAAGCTCTATGAGAACATGCATGAGGTGCTCAACACTATAACAAAGAAGGTTGGGCCAAATAGGATAAAGTCAGTTTACGTCAAGCTCAGCATGAGCAAGCCGATAAGGGTTGTATGATATGATGTTGAAAGCTCAGAAGGTAGAATACGCAAAGAAGCTCAAGAAGGAGATAGCTAGCTATAAGACAGTGGGAGTTCTACCGCTAAGCGCAATACCAGACAGGCTGCTCCAGAAGGTGAGAAACCAGCTAAAGCCTGACACAAAGTTCATAATCGCAAGAAAGAGCCTTCTGCTCAAGGCAATGGAAGGAGATGCAAGACTTGACAAAATAAAACCGCACATCGACAAGAACGTCGCAGTCATACTCACAAACAAGAATGCGTTTGAGGTCCACAAAATCATAAGCTCAAACAGGTTGAAACTAGCAGCAAAGCCGAATCAGATTTCTCCTCAAGACATTGAGATAGAATCGGGCGAGACAACGATTCCGCCAGGACAGGCGGTGACAGATCTCAAGGCTGCAGGAATAGATGTTCAGATACAAAAAGGCAAGGTGGTTATCGCAAAGAGCAAGGTGCTTGTCGCAAAGGGCGCAAAGATTACTCTTGCTGTTGCAAAGGCATTGACCATGCTCGACATAAAACCGTTTGAGGTTGGCGCATCGCTTGAAGTTGTTATGGCAGAACATCTGTTCATAACAAGGGACGTGCTCGACATAACACCAGAACTTATGACCACCCAGTTGACGCAGGGCTTCAACGTGGCAAATTCACTCACAACAAACATTGGATACGTAACGCAGTACAACGTAGGAACGCTTCTAAAGAGAGGATACCTCAGCGCACTTGGCCTTGGTCTTGCGACAAAGAGCTACGAGCCTGGAATAGTTGAGAAACTAATTGCTGAAGCTGTGCTTCAGGCAATGGGAATATCTGTTGAAGTGCCTTCTGAACCGACGGCAGAAACTGCTGCATGAATCATACTTAGGTGAAATAATGGAATACATATACGCTGCACTCTTGCTTGATGCGGCTGGAAAGGAAATAAGCGAAGACAATCTGAAAAGTATAGTGAAGGCGGCGGGAATGTCCCCAGATGAGGCGAGGGCCAAGGCGATCGTTGAATCACTCAAGGGAGTCAACATAAAGGACATAATAAAGAACGCCCAGAACGTACAGGTTGCCGCACCGGCTGCAGCTGCGCACGAAGGCAAGAAGGAGAAGCCAAAGGAAGAGGAGAAGAAGAGCGAAGAGGAAGCCGCTGGCGGACTCGCAAGCTTGTTCGGCTAAATGGGTCGAATGCCTTAGGCAATCTTGCTTAGCTATGCGCTAGGCAAGCTTTCTTTTATTTTTAAGAACCTTTTTAATAATTGGCGCGAAATAAGAATTAGTAGAAATGATTGTATGGACGTTTACGTTGACAAACCAAAGTGCACAGGATGCGACCACTGCAAGGACGTATGCCCAGTGGCAGTTTTCGAGATGATTCCACTCACGCAGGACGTCAACAAGGACAATGCACCAGAAGAGATGAAGTGGAAGGGAACGCATGACCCTGAAGTGCATGCAAAGTTCGCAAACCTGCAGGATGGTCATACTCATTATACGCAAAAGTCAGTCGCTGTCAGCGGAAGCGCTTGCATTCTCTGCCAGGCTTGCCTGATTGAGTGCGAAGGAGAATGCATTCACATAATCGATGACAACGGTGTCAAGTACCAGTCGATTTACAAGTAGTCATAATGCTTTCTTAATTTCTTCTAAGTATCTGCGCTTCAGCTTCGAGAAGCCGCTTTCGTTGAGGTTGAGATAGTGAAAGTCGCCCTTGTCGAAGTTCCTGAGTATCGAAACCAGGAGGTCAGCATAATGCGCCAGCTTGTACCTTGCAAGTATCGCCTTCAGCACGCTCAGCTTCAATTTCGAGTAGAATAGTAGTCCTAGTACGTCTATCGCATCCTTCTCCCCCTTCGTGCTCTTGCGCCTGTCCTGCGCAGCGCCGAGCTTCAAAACGAGAAGCGCTTCAGGAGTGGGGAGGGTAAATCCTTCGACCTTAGTAGCGTAGTCTGAGATTATGTCTTTGGGGGGAATTGGAAGCGCTGAGAAATTGGGGAGATATATATCAATGTCGTAATTGTCCATTTTAATCTCATATTTCTTCAGCCTCTCGTTTTTGCTCAGCAGATACCTGCTTTCCAGCGTCCTGAGAGTGGGATAATCGATTATTATGTCTATGTCCTGGGACTTCTGCAGCTTGGAGTAAAGGTATGTGGCCCATCCACCTATCACAACAAAATCGATCTCCTTTTTAAGCCCTGTGAGCCCCTGCCAACTCGCTTCTGTTATATCGCTATTCCAGAACTCGGTCAAATCCCCACCCTTTTCGCAAGCGCATCGACATAATCCTTTGCGTACCATTCTCCCATGTTCCACAAATCCACAAAAACCTGTGCCTCGCACACGGACGAGTGCTTCAGTTTGCCCTGCTCGATCGCGTTTTTGAGGTTGCCATCGCATTTCAAAACCACCACGTTGGGTATCTTATCATTTTTCGGAAACCTCTTTTTTACAATGGAAAGGCCCGGCTCTGTCGCATATACATAAACTTCGCTATAGTCTGCTGGCGCCTCTTTGAAAATGAGCCTATAGGCCGTATATCCGGTGAACGCAATCTCCTGGGGCATACTCCTCTCTATCTCCCTTACTGGCATATCGACCCTCGTCTGATATATTATGTCCTTCTTGAGCAATCTGTGCGTCGCCCAGTACAAAAGAAGCCTGTCGAAGGCCACAACCTCGAAGGATCTTTGCTTTACGCGCACTGCGCTTATGTCCCTCAGATTCACCACCGCGGCATTGACAGTGCTAAGCGATAGTCCTAGCGACTTGGAAAGCGAAAGCTGGGTGAAGCTCCCCTCTCCGTCCAGAAAGCCGCATGCTATTCTCCTGTACACCGTTTCTTGCCCATTCATATTTCTTTTTATAAAAGTCTTCATATTTATATGTTTCTATTATTAACGAAACATATAAATAGAAATTACATAACACCAGAAACATGAAAGTTCGGCTTCAAATTTCGCATGTCGGCATTTACCAATTGTATTATTCATCCAGTTCCCCATTTTATGTATCGATAATGCTAGTAATATAAACATAAACACATAAAACGGGAGATTATGAACTCCTTGCACCCTTCGATTGCGGTGCGACTTTGTCCAACAATTCACTCTGACTTCCACTATTTTTATAATTCCCCCAAGGGTTAAAAACCCTCGGGGCATATCGTTTTTGGCGACGATATGGTAGAGAAACGAAATTGGAATTTATATAACAGGAAGTTGGTTGAGAGGGGAGGCATTCGCGAGGCGATGCAAAGCGATGCGATAACTTCGCTGCTTGCGCAGGAGCAAGTGAAAAGGGAATTCGAACTGCTAAACAAGTTTCTTGCCGGGCTCAAGCTCGGATCATCCTATT
>JBOGSA010000013.1:0-15036 GCA_050749785.1 Candidatus Micrarchaeales archaeon
CGCAAAAAAGAAACAGTAATTTTTAGGAACTCTTTACGTGTGAAAGCATCTGATGCGCAATTGTTCTCTTGCTCTCAATTAGATTGTCAGATTCAGCCTTGTCGGAAGATAAATCAAAGAGCTCGTCCTTCATCTTCTTGTCGAAGTAGTGAATAAGCTTGTGATTCTTATAGTATATCGCAGTTGCGAATGTGTTGTGGTGCAGCTTTGCTCTGTATATCTTGTCGATCGACTTTGACCTTTTACTGAAAAGCTTGAGGAGATAGGTGTCCCATACCTCTGTTATCCCGACATGGTCAGAGAAAACGAAGTTGTCCCTTTTGAGCGATCCGTCGATGACCTCATTCTTGCCATAGCCGATATCAAGTATGGAGTTGTGCAGCGCAGTGAGGCTCACGAAGTTGTGTATCCTCTCCTTTGTGTTCACCTGCTTGCCGTTTAGGTATCTTGCCGTTATGAGCGGCACGTTGGTCATCTGTTCGTAAGGGAACATGTTGTGGTAGAGCTGGCCGTGCTCCATGAAAGCCTGGCCGTGGTCTCCGGCAAACACGACCACGGAATTGTCGAGTGCCCCTTGCGACTTGAGTATTTCCATCAGCTTTCCTATCTGCTTGTCAAGGTATTGCACGCGCTTGGAATATGCACGCTTGATTGGTTCAACGCCGCTAGGATCCTCTATCTGGCTTAGGTAAAGCCATTTGTCCTGCTCTACATAATCATTGCTCACCAGATTTGTCGGATAACCCTCGTGCGCCTCCATGTAGTTTATGAACATGAATTTGTTTTGGCTCTCATTGTTTGAGAGATAGCCCTTTATCGATTCGTTCGTACGCAATGCCCCTCTGTCAAGCTTGTAGAATCCGTACTGTTTTGCGAAGTGCTTGTTGAGCGTAACCCTCAGGTCCAGATACATCTTGTCGAGTATGCCCGAGGTCATGCCCCTTGAGACGATTGACGCGAGCTTTATTGCCGATTTCCTAGCTTTATCATTCTCGATCATTTTGAGCAGTAATTTCACCATGCCGCTGTTCTCCTTTATGTTGTCCTCATACCACAGGTTGTGCACATGGCCAAATCCCTCTGCTATGCCGGTGGGCTGTGATACGAAGGGATTGTTGGAGAAGAGGGCAGTATCGTATCCTAGATAACTCATCTTTCTTGCAAGCGTCATGCTTCCTGGTTTTATGTATTTGGTCTTTTCAAGAAATGGGTCCGTGTTCTGATCGGAATTTGCCATCGGGTCCTTGAACAGCTGTTTTACGTCTCTTACTCTTTGTCCCAAAAAGAATGATACATGGGAAGGAACTGTGTATGTGCCTGGTGCTATCGCATTATCATATATCGTAGCCTTCGATGCTATGCGATTAATCGCATTGGCCCTTATGCCACCGCCGTACACGCCAAGACAATCTGAACGAACGGTGTCTAGCATCACCATTATTACGTTTGGTCTCTCATCCATGCAGAACAAACCTTTTATGCCTGATATTTTTATAAGCCTTGCGAAACATTTAGCATAGCTCCAGTGCTGATAGCATTATTGGCAAAATTATGGTGGCGTCCCCGTCTACGGTGACGTACTTTGCCTTGGCCTTAACCTTGCCCCAAGATACCGCTTCGGTAAGTCTTGCACCGGAAAGCGAACCGTCATATTGGCTTGCGGTTGTTATGTAGACCGCATAGTCTAGTCCTCCCTTAAATTGGTTCCACCAGATGACATGGTGCTTGCTTATTCCGCCGCCGACCATAAGTGCGCCAGTTGTCTTGTGGTCGAAGGAGATGTTGCTGAGCTCCACCTCATCTCTTAGTATGTTTAACTTGAAATCGTGATCCTGCGAGAAGAGCATTAACTGTGTGCCGAATGCGCCATCGACTATTCCCGGACAGAAGATCCTGACTTTGTTAAGGTATGCCTGTCTTACTATTGAATTCGGATCCTTCATCCTCTTTCCAAATTCGTAGAGCAGTTCGCTGGGACTGTACTCCTTCTTGTAGTCCTTGGACTTGTATATCTCATCCATTATTTCGGCAAAATATTTCTCCAGTGCAAGTCCGTACTCATCGCGTTCTATGAAGATGTTGCCGAGCCTGTATATGTCGAGTTTTAGCAACTCCTTGTCATCAGCCTCAAAGCTTCCAAGATGATATATCCCGCCGTATGCCTTTGCTATGTCGTGATCAAGAGTTCCGCATGTTGTCATTATTGCATCAAAATACTTTACTGAGTTTGCTATCGCACCGCGAAGACCTGTTGAGATTATATCGGCTGGAAATGAGAGGAAGTTGAATGACTTTTTGTCTTTGACCATCGCTTCGACAATGTCAATTCCATGTATCATGTTTTGCGCTGAGAATCCCCCTATCTGGCGCATGTTGTCTATGAGTTCCTTTACTTTCATCCCTTTCTTTATCTTTAGATCCTTTACTTTTTTGGTAAGCAGTTCCTTCTTGTTGTACATTTATAGCACCAGACTTTCGAGATTAATTGGTAGGAAAAGGTATTAATATAGTTGGCAAAGCTCGCATCTTCGTGGCGTTTTTCTACTGCAAATCCTCAATAACTTTATATGCTTTTGTTTTTATACATATATTGGCGAAGTTTAACCAGGTATTTTGATGGCAGAGGAAAGCGTGCACATCTCTCAGGATGACGAAGAGCTGTTGCGATTTATTGAAAATGCTAAACCCAAGATATATGTTGTGGGTGCTGGAGGAAGCGGCTCGAACACGATATCTAGGATGGCTGAGTTGAACATAGAAGGGGCAACGCTTGTCGCAATGAATACGGACGCTTCGCACCTTGCAAAGACAAAGTCGACAAGGAAGGTTCTGATCGGCAAGAAATCAACGCGCGGACTAGGAGCTGGAAGCGAACCGAAGGTCGGTGAAGAAGCGGCGATGGAGAACAAGGAAGATATTCGGCACATAATCGGCGATGCCCAATTAGTATTCATAACATGCGGTCTTGGCGGAGGAACAGGAACTGGTTCTGCTCCGGTGATTGCGCATGAGGCAAAGGAGATGGGAGCACTCACAGTTGCGATTGTCACTCTTCCATTCTCAAGCGAAGGAAGGGTAAGGATGAGAAATGCGCTTGAAGGACTAAACAAGTTGAAGAGGGTAACAGATACCACGATAATAATTCCAAACGACAAGCTTCTTGCTGTTGCACCTGATCTGCCGCTCAACATGGCGTTTAGAGTAAGCGATGAAGTTCTCTCCAATGCAACAAAGGGGATACTTGAAATGGTCACAAAACCTGGAATGGTTAATTTGGACTTTGCGGATCTTAGGAGCGTGCTCAAGGATTCTGGTTATGCCTTGGTGGGAATCGGAGAGGCGAACTCAACGCAGAGCACAAACAGGGCACAGATCGCAATTGAGAACACGCTCAAGAGCCCGCTTCTTGACGTCGACCTCAGCACAGCAAAGAAGGCGCTGGTGAACATAATCGGCGGCGAGGACCTCACGCTAAGAGAGGCAGAATCGATATTCCAGGAAGTTGCGAGCAGGATAAGCGATGAAGGATTGCTCAAGTGGGGTGCAAGGATAGACCCAACGATGCAAAAGAGCGCGGTGAAGGTCATGGTCGTAATGGGCGGAGTAGAGTTCGCAGAATACACAGAGACGGGGCTCAAGAAGAGCATACAGGAAAAAGAGGACATTGACCTCGATGAGATATTCGAGGTTGAGAGCAAGAGCAGGAAGTAACTGTTTAAAGGTGATTTAATGTCGGGAATGAAAATGGAGGGTGAGGTAAAACTAACAGGTGACATAATGGAGATGATAAAGAGCCAAAGTCTTAGCGTGCAAGACATGAAGGGGCTGCTCAGGCTCTTTGACAGAAACAGCCACTACGTTCCGATAAAGCCATACAAGTTCTACCAGTTTGACAACAACAATGCGGATTTGGATTCTCTTAGGAGATACGACGGCAAGATACCAAACAATGTCTTGTTTGCTGTAGGGTATAAGCTGTTTAGCGATAGCACGGACGAGGAACTTTACAGTGAGTTTGGAATTAGAAAAGGGCCAATGATGAAGATTCTCTTTGCCGCCTACAATAAAGTCATCTCCCAGGAAGACTACGAAATATTGTACTTGTATATCATGAGAGACCTAGATTCAAGGCTTCTAAAGGAGCACATAAAGAAGAACAAACGCTAATTGAAGAGGATTAAAAGCCTTTACTTCCAATATGATTTGATAGCATGAATCTTAACTTCATACCAAAGATCAAGACGTTCTACGAGAACGCCAGGCATGTTGCAAACATTAGCTACAAGCCAAGCGTAGAGCACTTCACAAAGACCCTAAAGATTGTGCTTATCGGCACGCTCATAGTTGGGATACTAGGCTACATAATATCATTTATAGTTAGCCTGCTCATCTGATTCTATTCATGGACATAGAGATCGACCTGTCGCTGAGTGCGCAGGAAAATGCGAACGAATACTTCTCAAAGGCAAAACGAGCCAGGAAGAAGATGGAGGGAGCCGAGCAGAGCATTAAGGAGCTAGAAAAGAAGCTTGAGGTTGCAAAGGATAGGTACGATCGCAAGAGCGCGACCAAGAAGACCAAGATGGTCACAAAGAAAGAGTGGTACGAGAAGTTCCACTGGTTTATGGAGAGCTCTGGGATGCTTGCGATAGGGGGCAAGGACGCTGTTCAAAACGAGCTGATAAACTCGAAATACTTTGAGGACCAAGACCTTTTCTTCCATGCCGACATTTTTGGAGCGTCAGTCGTAGTCCTAAAAGGTGGAATAGATTCAGGCAAAGAGGCAAGAGAGGAAGCTGCGCAGTTCGCAGCTTGTTATTCGAGTGCATGGAAACAGGGTCTGGCTGCAGTAGACGTCTACTGCATGAAGCGCGAGCAGATAAGCAAATCGAGCAACAAGGGCTCGCTGGGCACAGGGAGCTTTGCGATGAAGGGAGAGAGGGAGTGGTTTAGGAGCATGAAGCTTGAACTTGTCGCTTTCGTCACGGAAAAGGAAGGGGGGGAGGGTAGCATAAGGCAGCTCTCAGTTGTGCCGAGCAGCACATTTGCAGCGCAGAAAGGCAAGAAAGGTTTAAGAATCACAATAGGAAACGCAAAGAAATCCGATGCTGCAAAGCTGATTGCAAAAAAGCTAGACTACGAGGACATCGACTACATAATGCAGCAGTTGCCGGCAGGGGAGTTCAAAATAAGCGAGTAATTAGCTTTTTATAAGTTACAACTCCAATTGAATCAGTGCTTGGATGAAGATCTATCTCATAAGCGACATTCCATCCGGCGGAGACGAATTAGTTGATGTCTTTGATAGCGCGAATGTGAATGTGGTATCTAAGGAGATACTAGGCGATATCGAGGATGTGGAAGCGGAGATAGAAAAGAAGATGAGTTCAACCAATGCGGATCTTTTCCTGTTTGTAACAGATGATCCAGTGGGCGCGGGAATGGCACTCAACAAGATGGACGGTGTTATGGCTGCAACGTGCAACAGCGTAGAGGATGTAAGTTCTGCACGAGCAAATGGTGCCAATGTTATAATACTTGGGAACGACAGCGCGCAAAAGGAGGAGATTGCACAGGCCATAGCAAGCGGCGGAGCGGGACTTGGTAAATTGCTTAAGATTACAAGGCCGCAAAAACAGAAAAGGATTGAAGTGGAAAGGCCTGTGAAGAGCAGCGTACAGCCACGAATTGCAGAAAAGCCAGCAAAGCAAGACAATGTTGCACCTCGCCAGGCGCTTGCGATAACGATAAACCTTCCTAAGATAACAAATCCTTTCCATAATGCAAAGAAGAAAATACAAAAGAATGATGAGGAGGAAGAGGTTGAACTGCCTGCAGGAAAGCCAAGAACTGGACTGCTTGGAAAGATAAAGGATGAGCTGGGAATAATTGATTGATAGCATGGAAGAACTGCTTTGTAGGACTGTTACCAAACTGGTGCTGCCGGCAATAAGGGTGGCAATAGCTGAAGAGCTGAGCAAGGAGCATCATTACACCCAGGATAAGATAGCCGACAAGATAGGAATAGTGCAGGTAGGCGTGGGGAAGTATCTCAACGGAAAATATTCCAGCGAAATCAGGGAGATAAAGGAATACATCGAGATGGAAGGGCTTGCACAACCAATCATCAACAAGATAATAAAGGGGAGCACGCTCAAGGAGACTGAGAGGGAGATAGACAAACTGTGCAACGACAGCGAGCTGCTTGACTTCTCCATGAGAAGGCTAATGGCAGTGAATTGATACTTATTGGTGAATATATGGCAGAACAACTAGACTCATTCAAGATTGCGCAACAGCAACTAGACCATGCAGCTGAGATAATGAAGCTGGACAAGAATGTCCATGCGATGCTCCGCGAGCCTATGCAGATAGTGACGGTGCAGGTTCCGTGCAAAATGCGCGATGGGTCAACAAAGACGTTCACCGGATTTAGGGTTTTATACAACAATGCAAGAGGGCCTGGAAAGGGAGGAATAAGGTTTCACCCGGAGGAAAGCCTAGAGACGGTGAAGGCGCTCTCAGCTTGGATGACATGGAAGTGCTCGCTTGCAAACATACAGTTCGGCGGATCAAAGGGAGGAATAATCTGCGACACAAAAAAGATGAACGAGCGCGAGCTTGAGAGTCTGTCAAGAAATTACATACGAGCGATAAGCAAGTTCATAGGTCCTGAGATAGACATCCCTGCCCCTGACGTTTACACCACGCCGCAGATAATGGCTTGGATGATGGATGAGTACAGCAAGATAAAGGAGCACAACGTCTTCGGAGTTATAACCGGCAAGCCGCTTGAGGTCTGGGGATCTGAAGGACGAAACGACTCCACAGCGATGGGAGCAATGTATATTCTTAGGGAAGCAGCGAAGCTCAAGAAGATAAACCTCAAGAAGGCGACAATCGCTGTGCAAGGATTTGGAAATGCAGGACATTTTGCATTTGAGCTCGCATCAAAGATGTTCGGATCTAAGATTGTGGCGATAAGCGACTCGAAGGGCGGAGTTTATTCTGAAAAGGGATTGGACCTTGCAAAACTTGAGGACGCAAAGAAGAGAACGGGAAGCGTTCAGGGATACAGCGGAGCAAAGAAGGTATCGAACGAGGAACTGCTCGAGCTCAATGTGGACATCTTGATTCCTGCCGCAATAGAAAACCAGATAACGGGCAGGAACGCCGAGAAGATAAAGGCAAAGATACTCCTTGAACTAGCAAACGGACCCGTAACGCCTGATGCCGATGAGATACTTGCAAAGAAAGGTGTCTTTGACCTACCGGATTTCCTTGTGAATTCCGGAGGAGTGATTGGATCATACTTCGAGTGGATACAAAACCAGGAGGGATACTACTGGACAAGGGAGGAGTTTGACCAGAAGCTCGATGTCATTGTGACGAAATCCTTCAAGGACGTAATGGCTACGCAGAAGGAGTACGCAAACAAGGGAACAAAGATACAGCCGAGGATGGCGGCATACATAATCGCAGTTGGAAGAGTTGCAGCTGCGATGAAGACTCGCGGCTGGTATTGATTATTTCTTCAGGAGTTTGAGGAATTTCTCTGCTGGCAGCGTATTTAACACATCATCTTTTGTTAGCCAGCCCCTCTTTGCAGTGCCTATGCCGTAACGTATCACATTGAGTTGGTGGGCTTGGTGGGCATCGGTATCGATCACAAACTTAAGTCCTGATTTTCTTGCTCTTATTACATTCTCATCGTTTAGATCAAGACGGTCAGGGAATGAGTCAATCTCCATTATAACGTTGTTGCGTTTCGCGGCATCAAATACTGTGTCAAGATCCAACTGAATAGGCTCTCTCTTGTTTATTAGCCTGTCAGTTGGGTGAGCAAATATGTCGACGTATCCACTCTCGAATGCCTTCACCACCCTCTTTGTCATCTCCTCCTTGCTCATTGTGAGGCTTGTGTGGATAGAGCAGAGCTTGTAGTCCATCATGTCCATCGTCTTGTTCGCGAGGTCCAAGCTCCCATCCTTGAGTATGTCAACCTCGCCGCTCTTTAGTATCCTTATCTTTCCGTCAAGTTTGTCGTTCGCCTTGCCAATCTGCTTGAAGTAGTCGACGAACTTCTTGTCATCCATTCCATTGGCTACATATTCGCTCTTTGAATGGTCTGTCAATCCTATGTATTCATAGCCGCGTTCAATCGCTGCTGCTGCCATCTCCTCGATGGAGTTCTGGCCGTCGCTGAACTTTGTGTGCATCTGCAGGTCTCCTTTTATGTCCTTTAGCTCTATTAGCTTTGGAAGCTTGTGACTTGCTGCAAGCTCCACCTCTCCTCTTGCCTCCCTCATCTCCGGCTCCACGTAATCAAGACCGAGCTTGCTGTATATCTCCTGCTCTGTCTTGCTTACTATCTTCTTTCCGTTCTTGTCAGATAATTGGTATTCGTTGAGGCTGTAGCCTTTTCGAACCGCAATCTGCCTGACTTGGACCCCGTGATCCTTGCTGCCGGTAAAATACTGCAGCGCAGCGCCGAAGCTGTCTTTTTCTATTATCCTAAAGTCGCAGTTGAGCCCCATCTTTAGAACCACTGATATTTTTGTCGGGCCTTTTGCGATTATGCTGTCTACTTCCTTCATCTTTGTTATGGTCTCTTCAACCTTGGACGCATCTTCTGATACTACAAGTATGTCAAGGTCGCCAACTGTCTCCCTCATTCTCCTTGCCGAACCCGCAATCACCGCATTCTCAACAGATTTTGAAGCCTTAAGTTGTGCCACAAGGGCCTCGGCCACAGGCAGAGCGGTACCCAGCAGCATTCTTCCGCCGCTCTTTTCTAGGAACTCCATTCCCTTCTTTATGTCCTCTTCGCTCTTCTGCCCGAACCCCTCCAGATCCTTTATCTTGTGCTTATCTACCGCTTTCTTGAGGCCTGTTATGTTCTTAACTCCGAGTGCCTTGTATAGCTTGAACGCCTTCTTTGCGCCCATGCCCTGTATCTTTGTAAGGCCCGTGAAATCGATCGGATACTTTTTCTTGAGCTCCTGATATTTTTTTATCTTTCCAGTTTCCACGAATTCGATTATGTGCGCAGCCATGGTCTTTCCGACTCCGGGAATCTGGCGCAACCCCTCTTCTCCTTTCTTCTTGAATATCTCCTCTACCTCCTCTTGCATTGTTTCAAGATTCAGCGCAGCTTTCCTGTAAGCTCTTACTTCAAAAAATCTGTCATCGCCTTCAAGGTCAAGCATGTTCGCTATCTCCTCAAATATCTCCGCGAGCTGCTTGTTTGACATGGTTATATTATGCGAATTAAGCAATAAATACCATGAGAGTTGACAGAAAGGTATTTTATTCTTATTAGTCGATAACTAAGTGGTGCTTTTGTGGATGGACTACTCAACTCTGCGAACTTTGACATGAACGAGGCAGAACTTTTCAAGCCTAGAATCGCTGTTGCCGGAGTTGGCGGCGGAGGAAACAACACAGTCCAAAGGCTCAGCGGCCTAGATATTAAGGGCGCGGCACTATTTGCATTCAACACAGACAACAAGCAGCTCCAGACACTTCACCCAAGCATAAAGAAGGTTGCGCTTGGATACTCTTTGACCCACGGACTTGGAGCTGGAGGATTCCCGGACATGGGAGAGAAGGCGGCCACGCTTTCAAGGAGCGAGATCGATGTTCTATTAAGGGACACTAACCTGCTTTTCCTCACCGCAGGAATGGGAGGGGGCACTGGAACAGGAGCTGCGCCTGTTGTTGCGCAGATCGCAAAGGAGAACGGCGCAATAGTAGTCGGTATTGTAACAATACCCTTCTCGCTTGAGAGGAGCAGGCTCAACACAGCAAAGAAGGGAATTGAAAAGCTTAGGCAATCGGTAGACACGCTAATAGTGATTGACAACCAAAGACTTGTCAATCTTTATCCTAACCTGCAAATAGAGCAGGCGTTCAAGCTCGCCGATGAGATAACATCGCGCGCGGTTAGGGGAATAACTGAGGCAATAACGCAGCCAAGCATGGTCAACATCGACTATGCTGATGTGAGGACGATTATGCAGTCTGGCGGACTTGCGATGATAAGCGTGGGATCTGGACAGGGAGCAAACAGGGTAGAAGACGTTGTAAAGAACACGCTAAAAAACAAGCTGCTTGATGTAGAATATGAGGGAGCTACTGGCGTATTGCTCCACATAACAGGTGGACCCGACATGACACTCGGGGAGGCAAACAAGATTGGAGAGATGCTCACGCAGAGCGTATCCCCGAATGCGAGCGTGACATGGGGCGCTAGGCTTGAACCTGACAATCAGGGAAGGATTGATGTTATTGCGATATTCACAGGAGTGAGCAGCCCTTCAGTATTTGGAAGCACTGCGCCAAAGGACGAAAATTCGATGGGCCTTGACATACTCTAACTGTTTCTGGTGGTTTGATGGCCTTATTGTCTGAAAAAGATATAGCATACATCACCGGCAGGTTCGCAAAGGAGCTCAAGGACGATGTCTACTTCACACTTTTCATCGACAAAGAAGACGAGTGCGACTATTGCAAAAAGACCGCTGAGTTGCTGCGAGAGGTAGCGGCACTTGACAGCAAGCTCAAGCTCGAAGTGTACAATGCGCAAAGTGACAAGGAGAAGGCGAAGAGTTTGGGAATTGATAAGTTTCCTGGCCTGTTGATTCAGGGAAAAAAGAAGAACACACACCTCTTCTACTTTGGAATACCTGCAGGCTATCAGTTCGCTGCTCTGCTTGATGACATAGTTGATCTATCAAACGACAGGACAAGACTTGCTCCAACCACAATTGCTGCCCTCCAGAAGGTGGAGAAGCCAATAGAGGTAACAGTTTTCGTTAGCATAACAGACGACTTGTGCCCAGGTGCAGTAAGAATTGCACATCAGTTCGCAATCGAGAGTGATAAGATATGGGCGAGCATGATTGATGCTGAGCAGTTCACAGAGCTTGCGATACACAACACAGTCACAAGGGTGCCGAAGATAATAGTGAATGGTCTTCTTTCGGTTGATGAACCGCTAAACGAAGGAGAATTCCTTGAACATGTCTTGAGCACGGTATAGACTACTGTTCCTGAATTATAGTTGCTCCATTCTCCGCTTTATCTCTAGTGAGTAGGTATGTCTTTGAGCTAGCCGCATGCTTGAGTACTTCATCGTGGGTGATTATGAATATTTGTTCGATTATCTGCGGCAGCTTCTCGTTGAAGACACGAACAAATCTGCTCATTCCCTCCTGGTCTATGTTGTGAGTCGGTTCATCAAGTATGATCCATTTCAAGTTAGGAACCAGAACCAATGCGAATGCTACACGCAGTGCAAGGCAAGCTATGCTTCTCTCCCCTCCGCTTGCTATTCCCTGGACCTCTTCCCATTTCTCCTTCGATCCATTTGCTGTCCTTACCATAAGCACGTAGTCGTTTGTTGCCGCATCAAGCATTATTCCCGTATAGTCATTGTATGGATACATTTCAGGCCATACATTGTGCATGACATCGTTTATCGAACCAACGAGCTTGGTCCTCATGAGCCTTTGTGTCTCATCAAGCGCGTTCCTGAACTTGACAAGATTGTCTGCTGCCGCCTTCTTCTCGTTTATCTCTGCCATCAGTTTGTTTATGTGCTTGACCTGATCATTCTTCTCGTCAATCAGCTTCTGCTTGTCAGAGATGTATCTCTTATGCGCCTCCATCTCACTTAATATTTTGCTTGTCCGAGAAGTTATCTCAACGAATTCCTTCTGGACTTTATCCAGTGCTTGTTCATCTACCCTTACCGAATCAAGTTCTTTTGCCTTCAGTGACGATGCAGAATTAAGGTCTGTGAATTGCCTTTTATAATTTTCAAGCCTGTCAACTTTCTCCTTCTTGGAGTTGGTATCGTTGAGTTTTGAGGATAATGTTTCACGATTCTTTGCACAGAGCCCACTCTCAGACTTTGCTCCTTCATATTGGTTCTTTGATGCGACCAATTTCTGATCATTCTCCTTTAACTGATCATCTAGACCTACATACTCTTTGAGTTTTGCATGGGCAAGTCTTACGGAATCGAGAGCTTTTGTAATATTCTCAACTTCAACTTTCTTCTTTTTTATCTCTGTATCCGATTCACTTATTCCTGAATTCGCAGCTGCAAGCGTGCTCTTCTTCGCCTCGACGAGTTTGGCCTTCATCTGTTCGTCTAGATCCCTTTCACAAACAGGACATTTGCTTATGTGCTTCTCTAGTTCCAACATCGCCTTTCTGGTTTCCTCTTTCTGGGATTGGTATGTTGCAAGCATCTTCTCCAAGTTGTGAAGGGATTCCGAAGCAGAATTCAGCTTTGTCTGCTCGGCATCAATGTTCTTGTCCTTATACTCCTGCTGTATTTTGTCCCTGCCCACAGTCCTTTGTTTTATCTGTTTGATTGTAGCCTCTATTGTAGAAAGTTCACTCATCGCCTTCCTCTCCTTCTCCCTTGCCGCATCTTCCTTTACTTTTGTATTATGCAATTCGGCGTTGGTTTCAGTCACTTCTTTTTCAATCTCTGCTTTTGAAGGCAGCTTAAAGCTTTCAAGTTTGGTCATTTCTGAAGTTATGATTTCAATCTTACTTTTTATTTCGGCTAATTCCCTTGCGAACCTTGTTTTCTTTGTAAACTCCTCCTTGAGTTCCTTGAGACTTGATTCGATCTTCTTCGATTCTGCGCCTATCTTCCCATGTTCCAATTCAAGTGATTCCCTTTTCTTTCTGAGGTCTGCTATCTCACCCTCAAGAAGTTTCAACTCTGATGAAAGTTTTGTCGAATCAAAAGAGGAGATTATTTTCTCATGCTCTGATATCGTCTCCTTTATCCGATTTATCAGACTCTTTGCGTTCTCCTGCGCAGTTGCAAACTTATCGAGCCCCAAAAGCTCATCGATCTGGTTTTTCCTCTCCCCTGCACGGAGCTCTAGGAAGTAATCGAGCCGATTCTGCTCTGAATATATTGCACGTGAAAACAGGTCGTAGTCGACTTTGAGTATGCGCGCGATTTCCTCATTCACCCTAACGGGCTGCGATTGTAGATACTCTCCGTCTCGTTCGAGAGTTGCCTTGGATCCCTCATCGAATGAGATTACCCGCTCCACTGAATAGTCTCTGCCATCTAGGGTAAAATTTAATTTTACACTTGCATCGCTCTCCTGTGAAGGGCGGCTCATGATCAGATCATTGATGTTGACCCTGCCATGCTTCACTGAAGGAAAGGTGCCGAAAAGCGCATAGGAGATGGCATCCATTATGGAGCTCTTGCCTGCGCCCATCATGCCAACTAGCACATTAGTTCCTTTTGTGAAAACGAGCTTAGTGTCCTTGTGAGTCTTCCAGTTCTTAAGCTCAATAGAATTTATCATATGCCCCCATAACATATGGTATAGAATTTATTTAAATGGTTGGATATATGCAAAGTTCCCTATATCTCTATACCTTCCTTGCTCACCACATTGGCCAAAGTTATCCGCTTTGCGAGCTTATTGAATTCCTTCTCTGTATAATCAACGAAATCGACAGGGTAATTAATGTCTTGTTCAGTGTGCCATTCGTGCATCAATTTTGACACTAGATCCGCATCCTTATTTTTCACGACCACCACTAAATCTATATCGCTGTTAGGCATTGGATTGCCCCTTGCATATGAACCAAATAAGATAAGCCTCGCAACGCTATACCTACCTTTAATTCTTGTTTTAAACTTTTCCAATAAAGTTATAATTTTAGGGTCAACTTTGCCCATTCTAACACCTTTTCCGCTTGATCCAAAGCCTTCTGCGCTTCCTCTTCGTCTGGTATTGTCCTATTTTCAACGGGATATTTACCAGAGATGTAATATTTAGTTAGGTCTTCGGAACACTTTAATATCTCTTTTGGAGCTTTGACGCTTTTTGCCAGCTGCACTAGATCGTGAACCATATCAAATCTCTTCAATTTCAGGATTTGAACGGCTTTGAGAGCTTTCTCTGTGACCTGATGGGAATAGTACGCAGCGTCCTTATACTTCTCATTCTCATAGAGCAGTTTTGCTGTACTCAAATTTTCTTCGGATTCCTTTATCCAATCCTGAAACTCCTCCTGCATACCAACCAAAAATAGTTACTCAAACAAAAACTATAAGCCTAACTTTAGAGAAGGGTTTCCTCGATTACTTCGACTTCCTTTACCCCATCGACCTTCCTGAGCGCATCCTCGAGCTTTGTGCTTCCCTGCTCGTCCTCGTAGACGAACTGCACCTTTATCATCTTTATGCCAAAGGCAATCTCCTCGAGCTGCGTGCCGTTGGGCTTTAGCTGCTTGATTATTCTATTCCTTACCTCTTCCTCCATTCCGGCCTCGGTAAATACTTTAAAAAGAACTGCAACCTTTGCCATTACGGTCCCTCAAATTCGCATTCGCTGCACTTGTACTTTGTGAAGGTTTCCCTGCAGTGGTAGCACCTGATTATGTTAGACTTTGCGCACTTAGGGCACTTGAACTCGACGTACTTGTCAGTGAGCCTTCCGCACGAAACGCATACCTTTCCTGGCATTATTGCTATACAATCACCATCATTAAAAACTACAACTTACAAAAGAAGTTAAGTATAGATTTTATATACGGGAACATATAAAAAAGCTATGGGTGTGTGGCTCAACTTGGATAGAGCATCGGCTTGCGGAGCCGGAGGTTGCGGGTTCAAATCCCGTCACACCCGAGGAAAAATTCCGAGGGTAAAGCCCGGGTTCGATTGCGAACCCATTATAAGGCAGAACGAGCCAGAAAAGGCGGGTTCTGTGTGCGTTTTCAGCGAGTTCTTAAGCCAGACCAACACCATAAGCAACAGCCTTTCAAAGCACCAACTAGAAGCGGTTAGAAGAACGATAACCAAGGCATTCAACAAGCGCTTCCATCGACTTAGTAAGCCCAAATACGGCTCAATAAACAAAGGCTTCACTGAACTTGAGCTCCAACATTTCCTAAGAAATGTCAAAAACGAAAAGTTCAGACTTCTTTTCAAGTATCAGGCATATTTGGGGCTTCGCATTGGAGAAGTCTGCAAGTTGC
>JBOGSA010000014.1:0-8886 GCA_050749785.1 Candidatus Micrarchaeales archaeon
ATTTTCTTTTATGAATTTTTGGTATCTGCCAAGAATTATTGGCGACAGCATTCCTATTTTGTCAACAGTTCTGTACAGCGATCTTTCGGAGACCTTTTTGATTCCGAATAGGGAGATTGTTTCCTCGTTCGCCAATGGCAGTATCTGCCGAACCGATGTCGTGTATGTGAGTCTGTTATTCAGCAGCAGTTTTGCCCTGCCCATGTATTCGTTGCTCATTATCCCCTCGAAGAGTTTGGAGATCAGACCGAAATCGTTTTCTATCTTGTCTACTATACAAATACCACCCAGTGGCGTAGTGATGTTTTTCATGTTTATCTATGAAAACATCGCCACTGGCGCTTAAAAATAGTCTGGTTAGAGATTTGAGGAAGTGGCGAAGTTAGGCTTTAGGTTCTCTATTTTCATATTCTCTATACCTCGCGCAGGTGTTTGTCGTCTAAGAGAAAAGAGAACCTGCGTTCGAGGTTATATAAAACTAGAAAGACTTAAAATGTCAACTACCTAATTTAGTGGCACGTATGTATCCTACACACATCTTATGTCTTGGGAAGTAAAAAGGTCTTGTATAATTTATCTTAAAGAATTTGCTAAGATACCCTACTAAATTTCTGTAACCGTAATGATACTCTATATCTATGTGCGAAAATCGTTTTAGGGTGTTCGGTTTCTCTTTAAGTATCCCGTATTCCCCCCCCTCACAGTCCATTTTAAGCACAAGTCCGTTTCCCAGCCCATATTTTTTAATTATATGGGCAAGGCTGGTCTGGTTATATCTACCCTTTAGGATAGTAATCTTATCAGCAACTCCATTCCCTCTAATGTTCTTACTTATCCATCCAAAACGGTCCGAGTTTCCGGGTTCAACAGCATATACATGCTTTGCTCCGTTGAGCGCGAAGTATATTGCTGTGTCACCAATCGATGCTCCGATATCCACGACCACCTTTCCTTTGACATCAAGATTCCTATAAGGCTGCAGCACAAATATTTCATTAATTATATTTTTAAGTTGCGTTGGTGTAACTGCATCAGAGGAAAGTCGTACAAGTTTGCCCTTGTAATTATATTCTGCCGTATTTCCATTTACAACTATATCCTCATATCCTTCTGGTTTAATAAACATCGAAGATAAAGCACGTATGCTATTTATTGGCATCAAAAGCAAATCATAAAACGTAACATTCATTCTATCAACAAAACACAAATCCTTACCAAGGATAAATATTTAACTACCTCCATCAAATCATGAAGATTATAGATAATGGTTATATAATGTTTATTGCGAATCCTATTTAATACAAAATGATTCTATGAGCGGGAAAAAGTTATACCTTATAGGCATAGATTCGACACCGCTGTGGATCATTGACAAGTTAAAGCGCAAATACAATCTGTCTGGCTTTGATTACATTTCTGAAAATGGTACATTACAGGAAATGGAGTCTACTGTGCCACCAGTAACGTCTGCAGCTTGGCCCAGTATATATATAGGGCTAGAGCCAAGAAAGCACCAAGTGCTTGAATTTTCGAAGCTTGATTCAAACTACAATAAGCATCTCATGTACTATGATTCCTCATGCCCCAAACCTTTCTGGGAGATACTTGCTGCCAAAGGGTTGAGATGTCTGGTAATAACACCGGCAGTATTTCTTGAGAACAAGAAGTTGAAGAATATTGATCTTATAACAGGCTGGCCACTACAACCAAGATACAGTTCTGCAGAGCTAGAATCACTTGCAAAGAAGCAACGTTTCAACGGTGAGCCGGACATAGGTGTACAGCTCAATTCCGGAGAGATGTCATTAAAAGAAGCGTCAAGAATATACGTAAAGAGTATAAGGGCTAGGGCAAAATTGGCTGAACACCTGATTGCATCAAAAGACTACGACATGGTTTTCGTTTGCTTTACAGAGACAGATAGAATACAGCACTACGCACTTAGCGAGAAGAACTGGGACGAGATAATAGCACCCCTATATGTAGAAATATCAAAGTTTATCAACTGGACCGTATCTTTCGCAAGGAAAAAATCCAAGAAATCTATGCTACTTGTTGTTTCAGATCACGGTGCACAGCCTACGCACCACAAATTTCTACCTAATTCATGGCTTGTGAAGAAGGGATATGCAAAGCTTAAACAAGAGATAATTGATTCCACAAAAAACCAGAACGATAGCAGGAACTCACAGATTACAAAACGCCTAAAGAAAAAAATAAGCGAGAAGATTGCCAGTAGCAGCGTCCGCAGAAGGATATATGAACATCTTCCGGCATCTCTACAAAAGATTGGAGAGAAGTTTGTTGAGGAAAATCTAGAATTGGGTAACAGCAATGACTACCTAAAAATACTCGATACTGACTTTGATATGAGAAGCACAAAAGCGTTTGCGTCTGTTTCTAATGGGAATGTGGGAATGATATGGATAAACGATCCAAGATTCGCAAAACCCATAGTAAGCGCAGATAAGAAAAGGGCGTTAAAAGCAGAACTCATCAATGGACTTAAGAACATAAAAGACCTTAATGGCAAAAAGCTGATAGCGAACATATACAAGGCGGATCTGCTTTACCGCAACGTGACCCGATTCATACCTCCAGATATAGTGTTCCGCCTGAACGAAGGCTACACGAATGATTTTTCACACTATTCAAAATCTATTTTCGTCAGACCTGAATTAGCAAGGAGAGGTGATCATACTATGTACGGCATATTGGGCATCACTGAATCAAGGAAAAAACGCGTACTAAGAAACAACATAACTGTTTGCAACATAGCCCCAACGATAACAAAGTATTTTGGGATAAAAATGGCGGGCGGTAAACCACTTATATGAGCTGATGCTAATGTCAAAAAATCCAATCATCTTCGCATTGCAGCTCGCATTGGGCGACAAGTCCGGGTCGTTTGATATCGTACACAGACACATTTCCAACTGGCACGAATTGCCGCTTGTCATTACAGGTATGAAGAACAGCATTTGGATGAGAACTAGAGATGGGAGGAAATACAATATCACAATCAAAAACAATTTTGTAGAAATGGATTACAAGAAAAGAAAGGTGCGCTTTGTATATTCCAAGCGTAGTGAAATAGTCCATATACTACTCATGCTAATTGGCGAATTCATTGTCGAGCCGCACAAAGGGCTGAATGTTAAGGGCAGAAAGGTTGTCGACATCGGCGCATACATAGCCGACACAGCAATATACTTCGCGCTCAACGGAGCAAAGCATGTATATGCAATAGAACCATATCCACATTCTTGCGAAATAGCAATGAGGAACATAAACGCTAACAACCTTCAGAAGAGAATAACACTGATAAACGCTGGCTGCGGCTCAAAGCGCGGCACGATGATTGTTAATCCAGAGTTTGAGAACCTTGCAGGAGCCGAGATAAAGCAGTCGCGAAGCGGCAAGGAAATAAGGATCATCACCCTTGAATGGCTAGTAAAAAAGTACAACTTACGTTCAGCAGCTTTGAAGATCGATTGCGAGGGGTGTGAGTACGACATAATAAGTGGCACACAAGCTGGGACCTTAAAGAAGTTCCAGGAAATGCTGATAGAATATCATTACGGCTATGAGCCGCTTGCCAAGAAACTTCAGGACATCGGTTTTAGAACAAAACACACCCAACCTGAAACGTCGTACAATGCAAACACAAAGGAGAGGAAGATGTCCATGGGTGATATACACGCATCGCTTGGTGAATAGATGTTCGGACTAACAACGCTTATCTTTTCAAAGGATGATGTGGAACAGACACTCGGTCTGATAAGGAACATGCACAAGCTGTCTGACGAGATAATATTGATAGACTCGAGCAGCAGCAAGAATTCCGCTGCGATAAAAAAGGGCATCAAGAAGATGAAGGTGGTACGCTACTTCTATACGATTGCACTGGGATATCCAGATCCAATGAGGATGTATGCGCTAAAGCAGTGCAAGTTTGATTGGGTACTGCTTATAGACACAGACGAGAGGCTGTCGCCGCTGCTGTATGGAGAGATAAAGAATATAATAAGCAAATCGGAATGTGACGCATATTCTATCAAGAGGTACGAAGGTGTGGGAAAGCAGATAAACTGGAGCAACTTCACCTGGCAGACTAGGCTGTTCAGAAAGAACAAAGTCAGTTTCACCGGGATGCTGCACGAGCAGGCAAAGGTGGAGGGAAGGCTATGCAAGTTGGGGGATGACAATCACTATCTCGAACACCATTCATCGCTATTACACACCGCTAGCTCTGTCTACGAGCAACTTTACAAGTATGACAGGTTCACATATGGGATATACAACAGGAAGATGCTCGAATATCTGTCAAAAGTTCTGGTGCCTGAGGTACCCATAGAGAAAACCTTGTCGGGAAGCGTTCTGCTCAGGGCGCTGCTCGCCTACGAGAAAGTGTCTGGGAAATTGCAGCACCAAGAACTCTCCAAATTCGATTACAATAGCCTATACCTATTCAGAAACATTTTATATGCGATAAAGGAGCACGGCATACTGGGCATACCAAAAGCCTTTGACACAACTTCAAAAGAGCTCGATGAGTTTTACAAACACATGTCTGGAAGGAATGGCAAGGAGGCATTTGAGATATCAATTCAGTTGAACCGGATAGGACTCATAAAATATCTGAGACTCGACAGCGCCTCAAGAGTCAAAAAGCTGAACCAGAAGTACAAGGCCGCTAAGCAGGGAATTCCGCTTCTAGTAAAATTGCTAAATGAAGAGCACAAAGCAAGAAATGGAAAAGCATGAATCTATCTCCTTGCATAAATGTAGGGTTTGTTCCATTTTAGTCTCCCAACTTGTTGGAGATACGGAGACAGATTTTGCGATTCCCAAAAACACAAGCTCATCGATAAACTAATGCATTAGAGTAACAGCAGAGCCTATTCTATGGGTTCCAATACCCGCAATACCGACTATAAACCTTATATACCTTGTTTGGGCATCTCTGATAAATGGAGTGGGCGAATGAAGGTTGCGATAATCACCCTCATCAAGCCGTATGAGGGAAGCGGCGACGGGATAACAGAATACACTTACCAGATCTACCAGAAGCTGAAGGATCAGGTGCACATAGACCTAGTATATCCTCTATCGAAGCTGAAGAGGCAGGACACGATAGGTCTTATTTACGCAAATTCGCTTTTCAAGCTTAGGATAAAAAAGCTTGCAAAGGAAAAGTATGACGTCATACACATAGCGCACCCCGAACTCGGGTTCTCTGCCGGGATTCTGAGGGAGAACGGCTTTAAGGGAAAGATAGTGACGTGCATACACGATGTGTTCAGAATGGACAAGGGGTTCAACAAGGGAATTATCCAGGGCGCATACGACTACATAGTGTCTGCCAGCATACGCAATGCGATAAAGCACTCCAATTTCATAATTTTCACATCGAGCTCTGTGCAAAAGGATGTATTGAATAGGTTCAAGGAGATAAAAAACTGGGAAACCACACTTCTCGGTACCAAGGACCGCTTCATAACCACACCAATAAAGAAAAAAAAGTACCATACTTACTTCGTGGTGGGTTACATAGGTGCGCTTGTCTACAGAAAGAATGTCATCTTTTTACTCAAGACGGCTAACGAGCTCAAGGGCAACAAGTCTATTAGATTCCTTGTATACGGCTCTGGCCCAGAAATGGAGCACCTTAAGAGCTACAAGGAAGAAATGGGCCTAGGCAACGTGCGTTTCATGGGCTTTGCCCCAGAGGACAAACTGCTTCAGATTTACGACAGTTTTGACACGTTCTTTTGGCCAAGCTTCGGGGACAGTTCGAGTTTCCCTATAGAGGATGCAAGGGCGCGAGGACTGCCTACAATCGCATCTAGCAATAATGTGTTTGACATCGAGGTAAAGAAATATGTTATCGAAGTAGAGACTCCGAAGCAGGCGGCGCGAGAAATACTCAAGCTCAAAGGCAAAGGATTCAGCAAGAAAACGCAGAAGGAGGCGATAAACTATGCGAAGAGCATCTCGTGGCCAAGCACCGCTAGGAGGACCTTTGAGATATACAAAAGGGTGCTGGAGAGGAGAATGTGATGGATCATACAAAAGCCCTATATTATGCTATATATAATACACTTAACTACAAACTATGATTTTATGGCAAAGAGCGCACTAATTACAGGTATAACCGGCCAGGACGGCGCCTATTTAGCAAAGTTCTTGCTCGGAAAGGGCTATAAGGTGTATGGCGCATTCAGGAGATTGTCGACACCTAACTTCTGGCGATTGCAATATCTTGATGTGTTTGATAAGGTACAGTTGATACCCTACGAAGCAAATGACATGAGCTCGATAGCAGAGGCGATAGATATTGCGAAACCTGACGAGTTCTACAACCTCGCAGCGCAGAGCTTCGTTGCAGCTGCATTTGAGCAACCCATAGTAACGTCGCAGACCGATGGCATCTCGATAGCGATGATTCTTGAAGTAATAAGACAGGTGAATCCTGAGATAAAGTTCTACCAGGCGTCGACTAGCGAGATGTATGGGCAATCTGGTATGACTGGTGGTCTTAAGGGCCTCTCTACAAAGCCGCTCAATGAGGAGAGCATTTTCAAGCCGACCAGCCCATACGCAGCAGCAAAACTATACGCTTACTGGGTAACAAGGATATACCGTCAGTCGTACAAGCTCTTTGCCTGCCAGGGAATACTCTTCAACCACGAATCACCGCTCAGGGGTCTTGAGTTCGTAACCAGAAAGATAACCAATGGGGTAGCGAAAATAGCAGTTGGGATAGAAGACAAGCTCGAGCTTGGAAACATTAAGTCCGTTAGGGACTGGGGCTTTGCACCAGAATACGTCGACGCGATGTGGAGGATGATGCAGCAAGACAAGCCTGGTGATTATGTTGTAGCTACGAATAGGTTCCATTCGGTCTTCGGATTCGTGAATGCAGCATTTGAGGAAGCAGGACTGAATTGGAGGAAGCACGTCAAGATAACAAAGAGGTTCATGCGCCCTCTCGATACAAATGCGCTCAGGGGCGATTATTCAAAGGCGAATAGTGACTTTGGCTGGAAGCCCAAAACAAAATTCGAGGGTCTGGTCAAGATAATGGTAAAGGCCGATATAGAAAGGTGGGAGAGATTGCTCGCCGGCGAGAGGTTCCCGTGGGATGCTCCAAATTATCCAAACGAGGCAAAGATTGTCACAAGGGCATTGAAGGCGTGATTGCGAATGGCAAGAATACCAATGTACAAGCCACTTATGGGTGAGGAAGAGCTGGAGAACATAACCGAAGCTGTGAAAAGTACATGGATAAGCTCTCAGGGCAAGTTCATAACCCAGTTCGAAGAGGAATTTGCGAGCAAGATTGGCACCAAGTATGCTGTTGCGACATCTAATGGCACAACGGCGCTACACCTTTCAATGGTAGCACTCAGTATAAGTCCTAAAGATGAAGTAATTGTGCCGACACTGACTTTCATAGCCAGCGCAAACACCGTGAGATATACCGGTGCTAAGCCGGTCCTGGTTGATTCGCACAAGGATTATTGGTGCATAGATCCAGACAAGATAGAAAAAAGAATAACAAAAAGGACAAGGGCAATAATGCCGGTCCATCTATATGGGCATCCGTGCGACATGGATCCCATAATGGAGTTCGCAGAGAGGCACAACCTTTACATCATAGAGGATGCAGCAGAAGCGACGGGCGCAAAGTACAAGGGTAGGAATGTTGGGTCATTCGGTAACGTATCGTCGTTCTCCTTCTTCGGTAACAAAATACTCACCACCGGTGAGGGTGGCATGTGTACCACAAACGACGAATCCCTATATAAAAAGATGAGGATACTTCGCGATCATGGAATGACTCCTACGAGAAGGTACTGGTACGAGGTCATGGGCTACAATTATAGAATGACGAACCTCCAGGCAGCAATAGGTGTAGCCCAGCTACATAGAATGGATAACGTCATAGAGAAAAAGAGGAGGATCGCGAAACTTTACGAGGAGAAGCTCTCCAAACTTGTCGATAGAGGATACATAACCTTGTCGCCGCAGATGGAGTGGGCGACAAGTGTCTACTGGATGTATAATATAATCCTTAAAAAGAAGGCGATGGTATCAAGAGATGCATTGATGGAGAGGCTAGACGAAAAGGGAATAGAGACAAGGCCCATTTTCCACCCTTTACATACAATGCCACCGTACAAACAGTCAAGAAGGTATCCCATAGCAGAGAAAATAGGCGCATTTGGTGTATCGCTCCCATCCGGCCCTACGCTTACCGACGTAGAGATAGAAGAAGTATGCAATGCGATTGCTCAGAATGTTGCATGAAGAGAAAAATGGCACCGATGTCAAAATGCGCCATTTGACGAAAAATTTCGCTTATAAAAGAATCTGCATTCATCAATTGACGTTTAATAATCAGAAATATACAAAAAAAAGATTAAACATAACGCATCCTTTAAATACTTTGCAGTTTATGACTACTCACGCAAAAAGCGTAATATACGTGATAGAATGAAGAGTTTGAATGCAAAAAGAATAGCTGCGATCGCAGCAAGTTTGGCAATGGGATTAGTAGTAGCAGGACCAGTATCGTTCAGCAATATACCGATAATAAACAGCGCCGGCCAGCCGGTAGTTCAGATAGTCGTTGGTTCGACATCTCAACCTAGCGACGGAGTAGTCGCGGCAAACATCGCTGCAGTAATCGGAAACCTTGCATACACAACAACCCCAATCACAGCAACAGTCGGCAACACAGCTGCAGCAAAATGCACTGTAACAACCCCAACATGCACTCTTTCAAACTCTCAGGTATTCTTGGGTGAAAAGGGTTCAGTAACGGCCGCAGGTTCATACACACTCAAGGCATTGATTGGTTCAGTGCTCAACGGCGCT
>JBOGSA010000015.1:0-19394 GCA_050749785.1 Candidatus Micrarchaeales archaeon
GACCGATATTGTTTACAATATTCACAGATACATGAACCACAATGTATCTGTTTTCATAGGATTTCTACAGAACCGAATGTTATTTATATTACGGTTTCCTACTCTAAAAAGTGAGTTCCATATGTATAATTTCAGCGTCCTAAAAATAATCGGTAATGATAAAACGCCCTTTGAAAACACAATGATAAAGACCGGTAAAAAAACAGATAAGCTTGCGATACTGTTTCCAGGGATGGGATACACGTGCCGTATGCCTCTTCTGTATTATGCGACTGCTATTTTGCTAGGTTCCGGCTTTGATGTTTTATGGGCGGAGCATGCTTATAATAAAAATAAAAAATTCTCAACACTTTCCCAGGCAAAACAGAATAATTTGATTGCAAATGACGTTTCTGCAATTTATAATGCGGTAAAGAATCAAGGTACCTACAAAAATTTGGTGCTGCTCGGTAAATCGATAGGTACAGTGGCCGTTGGCGAACTGCTCCGCAGAGAACAGTTGCCTAAAAATCTAAAAATAATTTGGCTTACGCCGCTGTTGAATCGTCCAAATTTAGTGGATATCATGAAAAATTGCGCACATGAAAATTCATTGACCGTAATAGGAACCAAGGATCCTCACTACAATCTTGCCGAATTAAAAAGTATTCAAAAGATGAATAAGGGCAGATTGTTGATTATCAAGAATGTGGATCACGGCCTGGAGAATGATGAGGATTTCAGAGAAACATTGAGCGCTTTGGGTAAATTTACGGAGAGCGTAAAGAAATTCGTTTAATGGAATATAGTCCGTGGATCAATACGGCCATCATTTTTGTTCGCTCTTAAATAAAGATGGCATTGCGATTGGTCTGGCCTGTAAAATTATCAACTTCTCACCTTCAATTGTAAATTCCACATCCACTTCCGTTTTTAATTCTGAGGATAGTTTTTGTGCGGCATTTGCAATTTGCTCTATGACTTTATTTTTAACAGCGAACCTTTCTGACAGGACCTTTATCTCCTTGTCTGCTTTATTTACAGTATAGCAGCTTGGAAGCCCTTCGCCTGATGTGACGAGGGAGCATGAGCCCTCCACAATCTCAATTAGCATTTCAGTCTGCCTCCTTGAATGCATGTTAACCGTCTGTATTATGCCTGAAATTTCTCCAACAACATATTCTTGAACCAAAAGCGGTATCCCTTCAATCAATGGCAATCCCCTATCGTTCTTGAAATTTACAACGCTATTTGAAAATGGGGCGGAAAAGCAGTTTCTTAATGATTTTTCTAATGTGTCTGGGGCGCAGATCTCTGATTTGTACAACCCATATGCCTGATGGTCCGGGGTGTCTTCAAAAACTGATGAAGATCTCATAATGAGTTTATCTCCTTTAACATGTTTGCGTATTTCCTCTGAAATCTCGCCCATTTTTGCATTTTCTAAAGTTGTTTTGGCATCTGCAATCGAGTTTATCCCTTCAAGCACCTCGTTTGGATACGAGGAAGGGATGGCAATGCCATTTGGCACTTTAAAATTGCCTTTCCTCCCCTTTTTAACCAGTATCGGGCTAATTCGGGATGCGAGGTGTTGTTTCCTTTTGGAATGGGTTGGTTTTTATCGGACTGCATACGCTTTCCTTCTGCTGTGCTTGGCAAGGGCCACTGCGATTGCGGAACTTAAGATGCCAAAAATGAAGAAAAATATCACAAGGACTATCCAAAGACCCGAAGCCTTCTTTTGTTTTGATTGCGTCAGCGCCTTTTTCACGTCCAACTTTCCACCGGCTTTCTTCTGGGGCATACTGGTAATGAAACATTTGCATTATTATAAGTTTATCATTCTGCTCGGGCGCGATCGGCAGCTCGTTTTCTCGCTGCCTCTTGGGCGCCCTCGCCTATTTTTATATTATAAAAAAGAAGCACGTATCCCCAACGAACACGCCTTCCTCGACAAGTGTAATTGGGGAGTCCGAGATTTGAACTCGGGTCTTCAACTCCCAAAGCTGAAAGCCTACCAAGCTAGCCTAACTCCCCAACGAGTTTAACCCTTCCTCTGTCTTCCTGGTGGTTTTGGGATCTTTAGTTCAGGATATGCTTTCTGGAGGATCTCAGGGTTAACGTCAAAGTCAAATCCCAGGTTCTTTACTATGCACCTAAAGAGATAGATTGAGGTTATCTTCTTTAGTTCCTCCTTTCCGTTTGCTGCCTTCTCAAGCGCTGCCTTGATGTCTCCCTTTCCGAATCCATCAAGCGCCTCAGCAAGGCCTGCAAAGCTTTTCCTCTTTCCTGCGGTGAATGTAAGCGCGAATTCATCTAATGCCTTGGTGTCAATTCCCAACATTTCGAATGCCTTCCTGTCGATGTTCTGCCTAATTGAGGCAAGATGCATAACGATTTCCTGAGGAGTAGTCTTCTGGTTTATGCTCATCTTCTTTATCGATACCCATGTGCCGTACTTGGCCATGAAATCTACAGAGTCGCCCTCGCTCAATTAATCAACCAAACATTAAACCTGCTGTATCACAAAGTAGCCAGATGACTTCTCTCTAACTACCCTTTTTATCACTCCCTTGTTAACAAGGTTTGTCAGGGTGTTTGTCACCATGCTCTTTGGCCTGTTGCTCTTCTTCATAACATCATCTGCAGTCTTGAGTGACTCCATCTTTGTTGCGCCAAGCTCCTGAAGTGTCTTGACCATTAGCTTTTCTACATCGTTTAGTTCAACCATTGACTCACTTTTAACATTACTTCTTTACTCTAAGTTCCCTGCTCTTTGGCCTTAGATACACCGATCCGCACTTCCTGCAAGCCTTGGCGCCGGCCTTGTTCCTAGTCTTGCACTTTCTGCAAACGACTATCCTTGCCAACTGCTCGTCAGCTATTGCAAATTTACCCATGAAAACACCGATAACAGAAAAGATATTTACTCTATTTTATTGAATGAGAACATATTTAAAGCATTTTGAGTCCGTCTTAAAGCGAAGTTGTATACCTGCTTCATATACGTTCCTTTTCAACACTTTATTGGGAAGTGACAGTTCAAAGGGGGGTGAATAGTTTGGGAGTGGAACTCTACGGGAGTGGTGGTTCGATAATCGTAGACCAACGTGAGGCTGACGTAGTTCAGCATATGCTCCTTCCTGGTGAGAAGATTGCGTGCACGATCAAGCAGAGAACCATGGGGCCAGGCGGCGACATGCTTACACCGACCACCCTAGTTGCAACAGACAAGCGCCTTATAATAGTCTACAGGACCGCAATGGGGATGCGCAAGTATTACGAGGTAATACCGTATAGGCGAATAACAAGCGTAAGGATTGAACATGGACTGATTTCCTCCTCATTGCATCTTAACATACTCGGGGTTGACAAGACCAAGGCGATGCACGCGGGTAAAGAGGAGGGGGTGATCGATGGGCTTCGCGAGAAGGAGGCAGCGGAGTTCGGCAAATTCATAAACCACAAGATAATGGACGTATCCTCCGATATATCCGCCGGCAACGATACAAGTGATGTTGACAACAAGCTTGTGACCTCAATGTTTTGCAGATCATGCGGCGCAAAGGAGCTCTCATCCTCTAAATTCTGCAGGAACTGCGGAGCATCTCTTCAAGGAAAATCTTAACTCTCCTTTACTTCTTTGGTTTGCCCATAACAAAGGCCCCTACTATCTTATCTCCATAGAGCCAGATAATTGTTCCAATCACTATTGCAGCCACTCCTCCCCAAATCGCATTTGAAGAGCCTATGTAGTACCATACTCCGGTTCCCACAAGGATTAGTATTATTCCAACTATAACGAGTATTCCGGCCTTTGAATTCTTGAATGTGCCGCCAACAATGTCCCCATAGAGCCAGACAAGCAGTCCGATTATTATCGCTACTATGCCGTAAAGAATATTCTGCGTTGCGCCGCCATAGTTGCCAAATAGCCAAGCGACTGTACCGATAAGTATCAATGCTGTGCCAAGAACTGTTAGCCTTGTTGGGAGCGCCTTCATCTTTACCAGAAGCGCTATTGCCGCAATTGCGATTATTGCAATCAATCCATAGACAATCAGTGCCGTGTCTCCTGTGCTAGCATTAGATGAAGTTGTCCCATAAGCACCTGTGTAGTTGCAAAGGGATCCGGTTACGTAGCAGTTCCAGTATGTCGGGGCATTGTTTGACAAATATGCTCCCGAGGCGCATGCGCTGCAGTTAGGATAGGTTGCAGGCGCAGTTGTTGTTGGCTGCGTTGTAACTGCAGTAGTTGTCGCTGTGCCGTTAGCAGTATTTTGAGCTATTGCTGTAGGTGACACTGTTGTTGAAAGAGTTGTTGCAATTGTGGTAGATATTGTCGTTTGCGCTGCGCAGCTACTTACAACGTTTCCCTGATTAGTGTAAGTGCACTGGACATTTGATCCGCAGCAGTTCCAATAAGTTGGTGCGTTGTTAGATATGTATGTTCCTGAAGCGCATGTGTCGCAGTTAGGGTATGTAGTTCCACCTCCGTACTGTGCAGTTACAATCGGCGATATCACAAGAAGAGCAGCAATAACAAAGAACGCGTTCAGAAATCTTGACATTTACTCGCACAAACATCAGAATTGCATCTTTTTATAGCTTCCGCAATTAGAACTGTATCTCGATGCTGGGCTTAAGCGGCGCAGCCCTCTCAGCCCTAGCGGATTTTGATTCTCCCTCCTTTTCCACTGCTATGTCCATGCCTAAGATCTTGTTGAAATATCCTCGCGTCTCATTGAGTAATTTGAATTCATCTTCCTCGTTGATATTGACTGGTGAGAGTCTGTTCATCCCCTTTGCAAGTTTTCCTATGTATTTAGCAGCCATCTCTGGATCAATCCCATTCTCCTTCATCTTTGCGATGGCCTTGCCTGTATCCTTTGTAGCTGCGAGCTGGTTGACCGCATCTCTCTTCCACTCGCTTGCAACCACAAGAACCGTCTTCTTTGCCTTCTTGCCTTCATTCTTCTTTCCAACCAGTTCTGCAGCCTTCTTAATGTCATCGAGAAGCGCAAGCACCAGCTCCTCCTCCTCTTCTACCCTGTCATTTATCATCTCCTTGTCTGCGCTTGGCCATTTCTCCTTTGCCGCGAAGGTGTCATTGCCTAGCATGTGCCAGAACTCTTCGGCAATGTGCGGCGCTGCAGGCTGGAGCAGTAGCACAATGTTTTGCATGTAATCCTTTAGCACCATCGCGTTCTTTCCTCCTCTTTCAAAGTACCTCTTGAGTTCAATAATCGAATTGTAAAGCGCGTGAGTAGAATAATCCCGCAGTTCCATCTTCTCCATCGCATCGGTTACTCCCTCTATCTTCCTGTTGAGTTTTGAGTAGAGCCAATAGTCAATGTGTGTGAGCTCTCCTGCATCGTATTCCTTCATCTTTTCTACTATCTCGTTTAGGTATTCAAGCCTCTCCTTAATCCCGTTGACCGCGCTCTCACTGTATTCGGAGTCGCTGAACAAGTCCGCGCTAGTTAGTTCAACTATCCTAAGCGGGTCTGCGCCAACTCTCTTAACCGCATCCTCAAGCGGTATTATGTTGCCCAGGCTCTTGCTCATCTTCTCACCCTCATACATCACCATTCCGTTGACCACTATCTGTTTTGGCCAATACTCGTGGTCAAACACTGCAACATGGTTGAAGATCTGCATGGTGAGATGGTTGAAGATCAGATCAGGTCCGGAGTGCCTTGATGTGTATGTGTACCAGTAAAGGAAAGATTCCCTGCACTTCTTCACTATCTCAAAGTCTATTCCTGTAGATTTCGAAACATCTTCAGCATTGCCTTTTTCTAGATACACAAAATCGAAGAACTCAGGAGTGAGCTTCTGGATGTCGACATTTCGTATCAGATGCAGTATGGTATAGAATGACATGTATATCGTCGAATCCGACAGGGATTCGATTATTAGATCCGGTGCGAATGGAAACTTTGTTCCCAGTCCCTGCGCCCTTGCAACAGCCCTGAGGTTTATCCAGTCGATTGCTGCGTTGAATCCATTGTTAGCTTTGTCTGGCAGCACCTTCATGTCCTTGAACCAATCCTTGACCGTTTCCTTCCACTTCGCATCTCCGTAGTTTATGAACCACTGATTGTCCACGAGTTTGACAACAACATTGTATCCGCACCTGCACTGCACAGGCGCATTCTGTATTATATAGATCATGATCGCATTCTTCTCATCAAGCAGCTTCTTCTTTATCTTGTCCCTTGCCTCAGGTTCGCTCATTCCCTCGTATCCCTTCACCAGCATCTTGCCCCAATGCGATTCCTCCCTGTACTGGAGCTTGGTAGCAAATTCGAGCATGTCATTTATTGCATTCACATCAGTATGCAGAACCTCAAGGTATGCAAGCGCAGGCAGGTCTACGTGAATTGGCTTCGCCTCTCCAACAGCGACATCACTGAGTGATCTTCCAATCTGCACATCGATTATCTTCTTGTACTTTATTCCCTGCATGTCGTAGCCCTTTGCCTTGAGCTTCTCTAGAGTTGCGTAATCGAACGGCGCATGTGCGGGAACACTCATCACAACACCTGTTCCAATCTCCTCCTTTACGAAATCTCCAGGGAAGATTGGCAGCTTTTCTGCGTTGAATGGATTCACGCATTTCTTTTTCAGCAGCTCAGCGCCAGAGATTTCACTTACCACTTCCACAGGGAACTGATATGCAAGTATTTCAGCAGCAGCCTTTGTGATGTAATATTTCTCGCCCTCGATGTTGCAGAGCACGTATTGTGAATCCGGATTCACAAAGATATTAGTGACTCCATCTATAGTTTCAGGTCGATATGTGCTGCATATGAAACTAGAATCTTCGCCATCCACTTTGAACTTCACTGCAATTTCTTCTTCTATCTCAGGTTCTACATCATGTTTTGTATCATGCATCCCAACTGCGCCCTTCTCATTCGGGCACCAGCCGACCGGATGCTTTCCCTTCACCAGGTATCCCTTTCTGTTGAGTATCCCGAATTGCCATTCTATGAATTTTCCAAAGAAGCCCTCTGTAGAAACAAACTTTCTCCTCCAATCAATGCTCAGGCCACCTAGCCTCATCCCCTTCTCCACCTCCTTTACGAAATAACTTGCGATGTATTCAGGTTCTATCATCTTTGCTATGTCTTCGTTGCTTATGTGGAAAACCTTCAGCTCATCAATCAGTTCTTTGTCCTTGTTCGCAATTCTCTTCGCAAATGCGAGAATCGGGGTGCCAGTGGCATGGAATCCCATAGGAAAGAGCACGTTAAATCCGCACATCCTCTTGTACCTTGCAAGTATGTCTGCCGTGCCATAGGTCCTTAAATGCCCGATGTGCATCGCACTGTTCACGTAAGGAAACGCAGCTGTCACCATGTATGATTTTCGCTCATCTGGATCTGCTTCGAACAGCCTTGCCTTTGACCACTCTTCCTGCCATTTCGCATCTATCCTAGGGTAGTCAATCATAAGAGCACCAAAAGTGAGCAATTACAAGTTTAACTAACGCCTTCAATGATTATAAAGATTATGTGCCACTCAATTCCTGTAGACGTAGTGGCCAGATGCCACGCTTATCTCAACCCTACCGATCCGCCTGCGTACGCGCTTGCTCAAAGTCTTGATGCTCCTCTCGTTTCCAATGTCTGCCGCAACGATGAACGCATAGTCTCCGCTTGCGAGCATTACCTCCCTAACCCCATCAAACGATGCGAGCGCAGCAGCGATTCTATGAGAGTTTGACGGTTTCTTCGGTTTCAATAGGAGCAGGCCCCTTCCTTCTGCGTTTCTTCTGGTCACCATGCAAACACCAACTAAGTCCTCTCATATTTTTTCAGTATTTGCTCAACCTCGTCAAGCAGCAGCTGCACACGTTCGAAATCAGGGTCATGAAGAAACCCAAATAGCTTGTGAAGCTTGAACCTGAGGCTGATTAGGTCTGCGCACCTTCTCCTCAAATAGGCATAATAGTTCATATCGGCACCTTACTGTGCCTCTCCAGTATCTGCTGCGCCTCTTCTAGCAGTTGTTTTATCCTGAAAAAATCATTTCTTTGCAGGTGGTTGTATAATTCAGGGAGCATAAGATTCATCTCGCCGATCTCCGCAAGCATCTGCATAGCGCGTTCGTGAGGCTTCATGCCTGCACCTTGACGATTAAAAAATCCTGCCTGTTATTTGCATCCTCACAAAACTGTGTGTGCCACAGGAATTCTTTTGGATCCAGATAAGTCTTTCTGCATCCCCAGCATGAGTACTTTTTCGCGTTGTCCTTATTCGACATACCTATCTCAATTCCACCAATTTTCAATTACCCACCACGAGCATAAATGGGTGGATGGGAGGTGCGCAGCGACGCAGCAGTTTTTAAGGGAAAGGGAACAATAGCATAAGCTAAAGTAGAAAACTTGCTACGCGCCATGCGCCATTCTGACCCCACCAATTCCACCTTGAAGAATATTATGAACTTTGAAGTATATATTTGCAGATTAGAAAAATTTACGAGAACCATAACATATTGTTGGATTTATTTCAATTATTATGCCTTTTAAGCGAGATTATGGAGTACCTAAGTTACCCAAATTACCATATCATAAAAGTAGTTCACGTGCTAACTAAACGAAGTAATGTATAAACAACTACAATCTACTTTCCGTCTCCGTCCATATTGTTCCCCTTCACTAAAAACATTGATTGATAAGGACTAAATACTTATCGTCCTTGATTTTTTACCACGCTTTTATTGGACAAATGTCGAAGTTTTTGTTCAATTTTTACGTTTCGTTAAGAATTACCGATATATGAGAATCAACGAATGTGACGACAGTTTAATATACCATCAAAAGAAATAATAACCTACATGGTGGCAAGGACGAAGGCGGTATTGCTCAAGTCCGTACAAGTGCAGAAAGCACATGTCATCCACGAGAATTCAACACAGTTCTGCAATATAGCTGGCTATCTACCTAGGAAGAGAAGTTGAAAAATACCAACCAAATGCAGATGATAGTTTTTTATTACTGAACTAATTATTCTACACTATGCTTAACTTCCCTTACCACACGTATCTGACAGTTGCGATTCCCGCAATAATAGCATTCGTTGTGACTTACTACGCCTCCAAGTTTGTAATAGATTATTTTTACAGTGCAGGAATAATTGATGAGGATCACAACAAAGCCAAGATCCTAAAGCTCCCAAGCAGTGGAGGAGTAGCTGTCGCATTCGGTCTTATCATCGGAATGATGACCTACATCTTTGGTGGAACATTTCTCTTCACTCCGCTTCTGAACGTGTCGCAGCTAATGGCCGCCGCACTCTCCATAATGCTCATAACATTTGTTGGATTTCTTGATGATATAAACGTTGGCAAGAAGAGTGTTGTTGGAACCGATCTAAAGAGATTGAAGAAAGGTCTCAAGCAGTGGCAAAAGCCTCTCCTCACAGTCATTGGTGCAATACCACTAATGGCGATAAATGCAGGAATAAGCACTGTTGCGATTCCGTTCTTCGGGGTAATTAACCTAGGGATATTGTACCCTCTGATAATACTCCCACTGGCTGTAATCTTTGTTGCTAACGCATTCAACCTTCTAGGTGGATTCGATGGTTTGCAATCCGGCATGGCGCTCGTCGCATCATTCGGGCTGCTGCTCTATACAACATTCTTCGGCTCTTACATCGGCGCGCTTCTTTCAGCAGTCCTGTTTGCCTCTTTGCTTGCATTCTGGCCGTTCAACAAATATATCGCAAGGATAATACCGGGTGATAGCTTCACTTACTGTGTAGGTGGAGCGCTTGTAGTAATCATGGCAATCGGGAATGCGGAGGCATTCGGTCTCATCATATTCATCCCATGGATTGTTGAGTTCTTCTTACACCTAAAGGGCAAATTCAAGGTTACAGATCTTGGAATAAGGCAAAAGGATGGCACATTCAAGTCAAAGTATGGAGACAAGATATACAGCCTGACGCACTGGGTGATGGGAATGGGAAAAAAGACCGAGTTGAACGTCTCGCAAACTTTGATAGGGGTAGAAGCGATTTTTGTGATTGTCGCATTCGGGCTGCACTTTGTGGGTCTGCTGTAGATAATTTAGAAGTAACTTCCAAAAGGATTTAATAACTAATTGCAGATAGTTAATATGATGTAAATGCAGAAAACTTTTACGAAAAAGAACTTCTCGTATCAATTTCTTGAAACGATATTATCGGGCAGATTGACGTCAACAAAACTCATAGATAAGTGGATAAGAAAGGGGTTACCTTTCAAGAATATGCCAACTTCTGATGACTTAATTATGGAGAGATAACGGTTTTATGGGATTAGGATTGAATCTCTAAACCAATCCATGCTTTGTAAGCATTATGTCTGATTTCTTTATCAGCTTTCTCCTCCCTGCGTGCCTTGCATAGGTAAGAGTCTTGTCCGTAAGAATATGTGCTATCCTCTCTAGTTCCTTCTCAAGTTCGACAACCGCATCCTCAGTTACTTGTTCAGCTCCTGCTTCTCTCATGAACTGCTCTATATCGTAAAGACTAAACCCCCTCTTGCCCAATAATTCACCCCCGAATTAAAATTTGTAAGCATCAATGCGTATGCAAGCTTTAAAAAAGGGATGTGGTCCCTTTGAGTAGTGGTAGTACAACTTTGTCGAGAGGACGACAACTCGTTTCGAGGAGGCACTACAACTTCTCAAACTCCATTTTCAGCTTCAGATTCAGGTCCTTTTGGCCCTTGTAGCCAACTATGCTCTTCACTGCTGGGCAGCCCACAGCTAGGGTAGATGGAATGCATCCCTCCTTAACTAAGGCTATGACCGGAACCTTACAAGCAACCGCCATTTCAAGCTGTACTCCCAAACCGGTTGCTGGAACAGAAACCTCAGCTATAAGCAGATCACAACTTTTTATCTGCCTTTTCAGAAATCCGTAGTGGTCCTTAGGTGCCATCTTTGACTCCCAGAAATCCGGATATGTGCACACTACGTTCGTAAAATAATTCTTTGTGAATGTAACAATATTCTTATAGAATGGAATGTAGCTCTTTCCCGCGAGCTGCTTTGGCCCCATTATGTAGACTTTCATAATGCATCACCAAATGTTTAATTTAAACTTTTGACCTTTCTCAAATCTTTATTTTTTAAAAAATTGGAAAGAGGTATCAAATGTATCTCTTTTTCCATTGGAAGAACCGCAAAAACCTTTCCAAATCTTTTAGCAACTTTTTTACCCAGATAGATTCTTCCTTGTTCATCAGCATGCCTTACGCCACTTTCTCTTTTCATAATATCACACTAAGTATCATGCTTGCACCAGTATGGGCTCTAGGCCCTTTTCAAGCTTGAGGTTGTCAAAGACCCTTCCTATGCTAAGCGCCTTCTTCTTGGTGATGCTCCATGACCTATCGTTCTTGTGCATTTCCTGGAGCCTTATGAAGAACCAGCCCATGTTGTTCATCCGCCATGCCATGAAAGTCGGCAGCTTCGTGTTATCCTCCCACTTCTTTAGCGAATCGTACTTCTCGTGCTCTATGCTTATTGTGGACCTGTCCCATGCCTTGCACTCAAAAGCAAAGCCCTTTCCATCCTTCATGACCAGTATGTCCGGGCTTATCGAATTGACCCCTGATCCCGCGCTTCTTATGACCGAGTAGCCAAGTTCGTAGAACCTGTTAAGCAGCTCCCTTTCCCCACGCGCACCCTTTACATACCTATTCAACCAATCGCCGTAGGTAATAAGATGTATATATTAATATTGCTATTCCCAAACTGAATATAGAATACGGCATGGAATTGACAGATTGTCACATACTACAAGGTGCGAATATGCAAATTTATACTAAATCTTCCCGCGTTTTTGCGGTTACGGGCAGACAAATTAGCTTCGGCAAGGCATAAAGGCATAGTGTGACTTCTTCTCAGATTCCGTGAGCGTCTATAGTAGATGATTTCATGGCAAAGACATACCTAGACATAGTAAAATACATGGTCGCAGCTGACTTCACGATTGACGGCCTGGTTGACAAACCAGACATTATCGGTGCGGTATTCGGGCAAACTGAAGGTTTGCTCGGCGATGAGCTCGATCTAAGGGAATTGCAAAAGAACGGAAAGATCGGAAGGATTGAGATAGACATGTCCCAATCCGGCAATAAGACCTACGGCAAACTGCACCTTCCAGCATCACTTGACAGAATAGAGACATGCATACTTGCGGCCGCCGTTGAATCGGTTGACAGAGTAGGACCATATGACGCTAAATTCAAGGTCGAAAAGGTAGAGGACACAAGAACTGAGAAGAGAAGAAAACTCCTCGAAAGGGCAAAGGAGCTCGTTCGAACATTGCTCACAAGCGGCATGCCGGATAGCAAGGAGCTCGCCGAACTCGTGCAGGCCGATGTCAAGCTTGCCGAGATAACCACATACGGCCCAGAGCAGCTGCCTGCAGGTCCTGACATAGATAGCAACAAGGAGATAATACTTGTCGAGGGAAGAGCAGACGTTCTGACTCTTCTGAGAAACGACATAACAAACGCAATAGCTATCGGCGGAGCAACATCGATTGCAAGAACGCTCATTCGACTTTGCGGCGAGAAGGAGGTAACCGTATTCCTTGACGGCGACAAAGGAGGCGACATGATCCTCAGAACGCTGCTTAGCGTTGCGCCTGTAGACTATGTTGCAAAGGCTCCAGAAGGAAAGGAGGTAGAAGAATTGCAGAGAAAGGAGATAATCAAGGCGGTGAGGACAAAGCTGCCGCTGGACCAGTACCTGAGCATGAACAAGACCGCAAGGCCGCAGAACATGCACCTGCAGCGTTCAAGCCCTCCGCAGCAGCGTTCGCAGTTTTCACAGCCGCAGCAATCGCAGCCGCCTGCTCCGCAGCCATCTCGTTATTCTCAGTCCATGCCGCCACAGCATCCTCCAAGAGTAGAACGGATGGAGCCAAGGCCGCAGCAGTTCAAGAGCGGAGAACTGATCGATATCGATGACAATCGCTCCCCGCAGCTTCCTAGGATAGAAAGCGAGCAGGTGCGTTCTCCACAGAAGAACATGTTCAACGCGCAAGTCGATATGCGATCGACAGTGGCAAAACCAGCGATGGAGAGCGCAGTTCTATCGCAGCTTTCAGGAGGCCTAGAGGAGCTCAATGGAACACTAAGGAGCAGGCTTTATGCGCCTGATGGAAATACGATCAAGGAGTTGCCAATAAGAGAGCTCATCACATACCTCCAAGACTCGCGCGACAACATATACGGCGTGGTGCTTGACGGCGTAATAACGCAAAGGCTAGTAGAACTCGCGCTGATGAAGAATGTGCGCGCAATATACGGGCTAAAGGCGAATCCAATGCCAAAAAAGCATCCGGAACTGATAATCTACACAAGGGAGCAGGGCAAGTTCGAGTGAGAGAACAGATAAGATATTATCATCCCCATCAAAAGTGGTATAAATGCGACTTTCCGCAACGTTAATCGCGCTTCTTTTCCTGCTATCATCAAGCATAATTATTGCGCAGTCAAACACAACAGGCAACACGACATCAAATGCAACCGCATACACAATCCAAAACGCAACTTCAAGCCCAGTTAATTATACGGCAAATACTACATCTAATCATACGACCACCACTGTTACATCCTACTCTGTCAAAATCAAATCCAACTGCAACTTTTCGATAATTTTCAATCCGCTCCCAGCATACGTCAGGGTCGGCAACATAACCCTCAACTATACTTTGAAGGAGCTTTCACCATCCTGTGCAGGAATTCCGCTAACAGGGGAAGCGCTAATAAATCCGATTGGAAACTCCACAGCCCTTATAGTTCAGAATCTAACGGCCAATACTCTTGACATTAAACCACAGCAAGGAAACTTCACTCTTAATTCAAGCCTGCTATCCAATATCACATATTCGGCGACAGTATCATTCACATTCGGAAGCGCAACAAATTCTTCATCGGCGCACATCCAATTCCTCAATCCGCAGAATCTGAGCATAAGCGCTCTTAACCAGCCATTTGCAATACCACAGGGCTCGCAAATAACTCTGCAGATAAACACAACAAACAATGGAGAGCTAACCTCAGGAAACTTCACACTTTTCCTCAACATCTCAAACCTTGAATCCCGGTTTAACGTGCTTGATCGCGAATATAATTCCACTTCGCTGCTGCCTTTCCAGAGCACCGCATACACAATAACAATACCAAACGCAACCCAATCGCTCGGAGCATATCAGATAGTCGCATTTGAAAAGTACAAGGTGGGCAACAATACAAACACCTCAAACGTTGCGACAACAAGGTATTCCGTGGTCGGGCAGTTTGGGCCAGGTGACGGAGGTTCTCTTGGAGTCTCAAATCCAATAATCCCGATTCCATCGCTGCTTATAACTACTGCACCGCTGCTCACCGCTGTAGCTTCAGGATCATCTTCCCTCTTGCTTTTAGGATTCCAAAATACAGCCAAGGTGCAAGAGATAGTGCACTTAAGTGTGCCAACAGCCTTTGCAAATTTCCTGCATCTTTCTACAAGTGTGCTCTACATAAGCCCAAAACAACAGCCCAGCGTGCAGCTTTTCGTGAGTCCGAATGCGACTGTCCCAACAGGAACATATGTTGTTCCATTGAAGGTTGATCTTAACGTGAGCGGCACACACACAATCCAGACCGAATACTTTTCTTTCAATATCTACACCCCGTCAAATGATAGCATGCAGGTGATAAACCAGCTCACAATCACCAATAATTCAGCCTCATCGCGCGGAATATTGCAGATAAGCAACCCAACTTCAAACATCGCGACAAATGTAACGCTGCGCACTTTGATACCAATGGCCGTAGCGGCGAACGCTTCAGATATTGTGACTACAGGGCTGCAGGCAACAATATCAAATCCTAACAGCGGATTCTACACTATAACCTGGCAGATACCGAGCATAAACCCTGCAACAACGCTTTACGCCTATTACATAATAAACAAGCCAAGGAGCGTCCAGTCGCTCCAGCAGATCCAAAATGTTCTCGCCGCGCCATCCTTAGCCTCTCAATCCAGCATACTCAAGGTTGTGAACATCGCTTTCCCGACATTCTATACAAACGCGTCAAACAAGATACAGATATTCGCGCTCTACACCGGGACAACGCCGCAGCCTGTGACATTCACGCTCACAAGCCCTTCTGGAATAACTATATCCAACTTTTCGCAAGTGGTTGAAGCGCAGCCAAACCAGCTTCTAAGTCCGACATTCAATGTGAGCGCCGGGAGCAACCAGGGAACATACCTACTAAATCTTTTCATCACAACTCCTGGATACAGTTCAAACTACACTTTGCCCTTGATAGTGCTTAACAGTCAGCAGGGATCAAGCGGCGGCGGAACATCTTTAGGCCTTCCTACGCTGCATCTTGGAAACACTGAACTGCCGATTTTTGGGCTCAGTGGAATAATTGTGATTGTAGCGATTGTGATTTACTATCTAAGGAAACAAATGTCCAAGCCAAAGTATCGGCGTGAGACCTCCGAACAGCTGGTTCGACTTAGAGAGCAGATAAAGAGGAGTGAAGATGAGTAGCGAGCCCTACACTGTCAGGATCTCTTCACAAAAAGGAGGCGTTGGAAAGACTACGGTATCGGTAAACCTTGCAGTTGCACTGAAAAGGATAGGCCACAGGGTGCTTGTTGTTGATGCAGACTATGTCAATCCAGTGGTTGGTTTCCATCTCGGGCTTGAGGAGATAAACAGGGGATTTAGATCCGTTATGATGGGGACTGCAAGGCTCACAAATTCAGTCTCGATTCATTCTCCGACAGGTCTGCACGTGCTGGGTGGTGAGATGACGCAGAAGATGCTCGAGCCAAATCAGACGCAGATAAAAAGATTTGATAAGATGCTCAAGAAAACAGCTTACGATTTCATAATAATCGACACGCCTCCGGGATTTTCGCAGCAGAACTTCTTTGGCTTCTCAAACGAGGCTGCGATAATAATAACTCCAGACATACAAGCAACAGCAAGCGCGATGAGACTCTCGCAGATCTTCGACAGACTGCACCTCAAGCACAACATAGTGCTCAATAGGGTCAGGAGCAGGAAGTGGGAGCTCAATGTAGGCGAGATAGAGGAAACTTACGGGAGCAAGGTATCGGCGATATTTCCTGAGGATGATACGGTACCTATGAGCATAGCTGCTCACATACCTGCGTATTTATTCAGTAGGAACGCCCCATTCTCAAAAGGCATGCAAAACTTCTCAAGAGGATACTCGCTTAGGACAGAAAACCAGCCCCAATTCGGCACAGGAGGCGGAATAATAGGCTGGCTGAGAAGAATAATCGGAATTTAGTCGATTAGCGCTTGCTACGGTGCATTTTTATTCTTTATATACCAAACAATCTGGGAGTACCTCTAGGTCTACTATGAGTAAAGATGCCAATTTCTACGGTTTAGCCTTGGTTTTAATGTTTGCGGCGTCGCTTCTTTTGCAGATTAACCCATCCCACGCATTAAATTTCATCGGCTCAGCGTCACATTTTGCCACTTCGCTGCTATCCAAAGTAACCTTTTCAGATGCAACACAACCAGCACCAATAATAAATCTAACATCACTCCACAATTTGGCATCATCAGGCGAGATCCTTGTAGGCAATGCAAACTTAGGCATTCCAATAACACCTAACACATTACAACTTGGTTCCCTCAATGCCATTAACACCTCACAGTTAAACGAAGTGCTGAAGTCTTTGAATCCCATTTTTGGAAACAACGCGACAAAGTTTATAACATTGTTGAACAGCACACTCACCGTTCCATATGGAACTCTGCTTCACAATGGCAAATATGCAGCAGCGGGCACCGCATTTCATATCCTGACATACAACGACAACAACACCCTTGCAGATTACAACATCACCGTCGTAAAGGCGACTCCTAATCTTGTGCTGTCGATGGGAGGGGTCACTGCAACAGGACAGAGGCAGACGTTGCCGGTTAGCGTGCCAATCCTACAAGGGCAGAAAACATATAATGTTTCAATTTTTATGAGCTCTAACCTTCTTGGCCCTAATTATCTGAATTACACTTATCGCATCACCAGGACCGACATATCAACTCACGCGACAACGCTAACGCTGAGCGCAAATATCACTGCCAGCAACATATCAAAGACCATAACACTCACAGGAATACCTGCGAACCAGAGCGTGGAAGTGACTTTCGACGTCGCTGGAAACGCTAACTACACCAGCGTCGACCCTTCCTTATCCACAGTGCCTTCAAGTATACTTTACTATCTTCCGATAACCCTAACCAACCACGGAACGGTCGCAACCACAAATCCGTTCCAAGAAGAGATACAAGTCAACAGCAATACTTACAGCGCGTACGAGACAAACAACCTTCAGAACATAGAGTTCTTCTACGCAAATGGAATCCTGGTGCCTTCGTGGCTGGAGGGCAACACTTTCAACCAGGCGAACGCGGTGACATATAAGGACACAGCCGACACTTACTGGCTCAGCATAAACCAGATAGCCGGTAGCGGCACAGAAACAGTGTACATGGGTTTTGCTGCTACGGGTACTAACCTGTTTGATGGCGTGACGGTCGGTGAGTCGCCGAACAAGTCGCTGCAGGCATTTGGGACCTACGGGCTGTACGACAATGGAAAAGACGTGTTTCCATATTACCAGTCCTTTGGGGGTCTTAGCGCATTGCCAACCGGCTGGTCCATAACATCCGGCAGCGGCACTGGCACCTTCACCACGAGCAATTATCTAATCGGCGCAGGAACCAACAACTATGGCGGCATCTTTTCCTCAGCAAGCTACCTGATAACCGGCAACGTTTTTAGCGTTGCGATCAGCATTCCCTCAAGCACGTCAGCTTTTAAAGTAGCGGGGTTCGGTGTGGGCGTCTCCGGCTCGTCGCACACCTCAGGGTACTTTTTAAAGACGTCAGGATCGAAGGGTTGCGACACATTCGCTGAGACCACCTGCTACGGCACTGTCACATCGTCAAGCACTGCAGGTGCTGCACTCGGATACTTCGGCCGCAAGAAGGCGGCATCAGGGGCTATGACGCAGGTGACAGCAGAGACCTTCATCACCTCAAACACATATCCGACAGGTGTGGCGGAGGTCTACGGCATAGGATTCACATCCACTAACACCTACTTCTTCGAGAAGAACTCGCAGAGCAACACACTTGCCACAGTGCCAGGGACAACCACTTTGCCGATAAGTATAATATCCAACGTGACCGGACTGTCGGTCGACTGGGTCAGGATCTGGACCATGCCGCCAGGGAACGTGATGCCCACCACGGCATTTGGGGCACTTACAAGCGTGCTCTCAACAAATGGGGTGGGCAACAACGGCAACTTCCTATCCGTGTCAAACACGATACTTGATGTTGGGCAGATAAGCATCGTCAATGCTATAGTCACCGGTGGACTGAAGGGATACACCTCAAACTGGTTCTGGATAGCTCCAAACGGCATAAATGGCGGCGCAAAGACCGGAAATACGGTGCCGTTTACAATCTCAAATACTGCGCCAGCAAATGTCGTGCTCATATTCAATGCTATAAGCGCTAATGAGGTGATATTGCAGGAAGGGCCTCCAGGCAACACCATAATAGCCACCAACACACTCTCTACTATAACAGCTGACAACGCCCTTGGTTCATGGACAATCAATGCGCTTATTATTGACAGCAACGGACTGGGCACCAACTCCATAATTACATCTGCTAACACCATATCTGTTAATTCACAGCCAAAAGTATCCTCCTTCACACAGTCAAATTCCGCAATGATGACACCAGGAATCGACACCTACACCCTTACCCTGACAAACCCCGGCGGAACAGGACCGTTCACTGTCAATTTCGTCTATACAAACAACGGCGTTACTGCCAACGAGGTGGATGGCGTGTCGATAGGGGGCACTGCAACAAATACGTTGGAGTTCGACGCTGGTGGAACATACACAGTAAATGCAATAGTCACAGATACGGGAACCACATCCGAGTACCTTTTCAATTCTCTAACACTCACATCCACTGTAAACTCGGGCGTTTCGGGAACCTCGATAGTTTCATCAAATTCAGTGGTCGACCAGGGCCAGACAGAAACCTTGACATACACCTGGAGCGGCGGGACTCCGAACTATATTGCAAATATCCTAGTTACAAATACGGTTGCCTCGCCAGCGAACATAATCGCAAATTCGATAACTAGCGGAATCGCAGGCACATCACAGACTCTCACATTTACTGTGCCATCAAACAATAACGCGCTAGGAACAGGACAAATCTATGCGAACGTTCTAGATTCGATGTCAACCAACTATTTAATGACAAATACCATTACAATCAATCCACAACTTACTGCGGCAGCCCCAACAAAATCAAATTCAG
>JBOGSA010000016.1:0-14472 GCA_050749785.1 Candidatus Micrarchaeales archaeon
ATATTGAGGGGTCAAAAAACCATTAAAAAATATCTAGAACTTGAAGGTGTGCGCAGGTTTTAGTCTTAAAAAGTTTTACTGCATAATCTTATTATAGAAGTATTTCCTGAATTTACTAATCTGCAAAGGAGTTATTTTAGATGCACTCTTTCTGATGACACAATTTTGTTCTCTATCTGTCATCGTAAAAAACAAGATGGGGAGTACGAGATTTGAACTCGTGTCTCCAGAACCCGAATCTGGAAGCCTACCAAGCTAGCAGAACTCCCCCTACTTGCCTAAAATTCTCTTTACAATCCTTATAAACTGTTCGGAGTCACTTAGTGCTGCCTCGGCATCAGCCTCTGAGCTTGGTTCTCCGCTGTACTGTATCGCATGCCTTGACATCCTGTATGAATCTAGGATATTCAAATACTTATGCAACTCCTCATCATCATATTCCTCGTTCAAGGCTTGGATTAGGCCAAAGTGACTCCTTTCGTTGAAGCCAGCTTTGAACAAAAGCGCCCTTGCAGCATGGAACATTGCCGTATAAGCAAGAAGAAAGACTATGTCATAGTACTTTATCTCCAGATTCCCTTTGCTCCTTGCAAGAAATTTTTCTGCAAGGTGTATCGAACCGCTTATCTCGGATTCATCTATCTTCTCCTTTCTTATGAGACCTTTAGAAAGAAGTTCCCCTATTTTCATATTTCCGCACCGTAAAGCAGCACATTGTTCTTTAGCACTGAAATATAAAAATCTGATTTCTCCATCTTTCTCCATTCGCCTACAGAGTATACCTCAATCCTAACCTCTTTTCCAGATTTGCTTTCCATTTCCTTTAGTGCCTTGAGATCCAGCGGTTTCCTTTGCGATATGGCCAAGAAGTCTATGTCACTTTTGTTATCATACCGGCCACCTGCATGGCTTCCATAAAGCACGAGCGAGGTTAGTCCTTTATTGTCATTTAGAAATGTTGATATGTGTTTCTTGACGGACATGAGGAAATAAGCTTTCTTGAATTCTCTAGTAATGAAAGTGTCTGATATTGAATAAAGTATCATGTTTCCAATACTCTCACTTTGCAATATTCCTTCGTGCTTGTATAGTTTCAGATATATCTGCGCGGTCCTGGGGCTGACTTTCAATTTCCTTGCTAGTCCCTTAAGATGTATTTTTGCATCGTTTGCAAGAAAAAACTCAAGAATCGTCCAGCCCTTGAATTTGCTCCACTCCTCTAATAACATACTTTATAATACGTTAGTATTTTATATAAACCTTTCGTTTATCCTATTGCTACAAGATGATTGCGCCCTCTTTTGTTATAAGGATATCATCCTCTATCCTCACTCCTCCAAAGCCTGTGACGTAGATTCCAGGCTCAACAGTTATTACCATTCCTGGCTCAAGCTTCTGCTCTGCGCCGGGAGAGAATCCGATTCCATCGTGCACTTCTATACCTAATGAATGCCCAAGCGAATGTATGAATTTGCCCTTGTATATCCCTTTTTCCGCAGAGTCTATGTAATCAGCGGCGATCTTGTGTATGTCCTTGCCTTTCATTCCTGGCTTTATCGCACGTGTCGCCTTTATCTTTGCTTCCTTTACGGTTTCATACATAATCTTCTCTTTTTCAGTGCTGCTTTTTCCAAAGATGAATGTTCGGGTGAGGTCTGAACAGTAGTTATCCACCTTTGCTCCTGCATCTATGAGTATGAATTCGGCATCCTTAAGCTTTGTATCGTCTGGTACGTGATGAGGTTGCGCAGAGTTCTTCCCGAAGCATACGATTGTGTTGAATGAAGGCTTTTCTGAACCTAGAGAACTCGAGATATAGTCGAACTTCGCTGCAAGCTGTTTCTCTGTGATACCCACAACAAACTCTTTTTGTATCTGCAGCATCGCCCACTTGGTTATCCTTACCGCCTTTTTTATCGCTTCGAGTTCATATTCATCCTTTATCATCCTTGCATTGCCCAAAGCATCGCTCATATCGGTCATTTTCTTTGGCTTGTATCTCTTCTTTATCCTCTCGTAGAAATCAACAGTCATGAATGATGAATTTATCCCGACATTCTTTCCGTTTAGCATTTTTTGCAACAGTTTCCTGTGGCTGCCAGATTTTGTGGCCTTTACTATCTTTATCTCTGGATGTTTTTGCGCCAGCGCAGTCTCATACTCTAGTTGTGATGTTATGTGGAAACTCTTTGTCCTTGTAACAACAAGCAGGTCGCCCTCAAACACCCCGCTGGTGTAGCCGGTAAGGTAGATGAAATTTGGATCCTGTTCGGAAGTGTTTGCAAGTATTAGGCAGTCGACATTCTTTGCCTTGGCGAATATCTTTGCGACTTTATTTTTTATCGAGCTTGGCATACAATGCATCTTTTATGTGTCTTAACATCTCTTCTTTGTCAATAAATATATTTGTGTACTCCTTTTCCTCAAGAAGTTCGCTGAAATTTGCCCATCTGTATGCCTGACTTTCGTAGTTTATCTTCACTACAGGAGCATCTGTGTGGAAGATGTAGAATTTGTTCTTCCACATATGTTTCTTCTTGATAGCATCAAACATCAGCACATCATCTTTCTCGAAAAGCAGCTTGAGGTGCTCTTTTCCTATAGATACTTCCTCTTGCACTTCCCTGTATGCGGTGTTAAGATAGTCTTCGCCCCTCTTTTTGCCCCCCTGAACCAAAAACCATATTCCGGGGTTTGAGATGAGAGGGAAGTTTACTCTTTTGATGAGCAGAATCTTGCCGTTGTTTACTATTGCTATGGTTACTCCCTGTGCATTGACGAGCTTGTATTCAGGAGTATCACTCATAGTACCAACAGCTAAAATAATTATTGGTGGCATAGAGTTATTATGCCAAGCTTCCCTCCCAAAATGCAGTCTGTGCAGAAGAGTGAGGAGGAGAAACTTCGGGAAAATCTTTACCAGCGCTCTCTTCTGCGGGTATGGGCGCATGGACGGCGGCCACATCTTATCCTTTTGCCGAGAGATATGCATCGTGTGCGACAACCTGATCAAAACGGGCAGTGGGCAGTGCCTATGATGTCGTTTTATAATTAACCTACAAGATTTTCTTATGTTTGCAAAACATCATTACATTCTTCTGGGAATCATTGCGCTGTGCCTATCATATGTGATGTTCACAGGCGAGCAGTACTTCTCAGAGGCAGCGACGGCTGTCCTTTTTGTGCTTGCAATTCTCGCTGCGATCCTCTTCTTCATCCCGCACCTTTATCCACACAAAATCAAGAGCCCAAAGGTGTTCTTCTTTCTTCTTGCACTCATCGTGATTCTTGGAGCTTACGAATTCGCATTCAATCTTGTTCCATCAGGGGCGCTGTTGCATATCGGCTATGAGGCTATCCTTCTTGCTATATCGAGCGCAATCTCGATTTATGGGATATACAAACTAGAGAAACTGCTTAGAAAAGCAAAGGGCAGCAGCTACATAGCCTACGCCTTCCTCGGGCTTCTTCTGATCTCTTTTCTTGCATACGCAATAATGTACATAGTGAACACAGTGCAGTGGCAGGGAGTAGATGAAGTCGCATTCAACTATTACGCTGCATACCTCTTCGTCCACGGCCAAAATCCATATGCAACAAGCATGCTTCCGATCTTGAACCAATATCATGTGCAGCCAACCGTTCTGCTCAACGGAGGATACGAGCTCTCCTACGATTACCCAGCGCTGAGCTTCCTTGCATTCATCTTCCTACCTCTTTTAGGGATTACCAACCTCCTTAGCTTCACATACCTAACAATATTGTTCACAGTCATCGCTGCATTTGTACTTTACCGAAAGTCAGAAAACAACAAGAACCTGTTGATTCCACTAGCCGGTTGGTTCATTGCGACTTACGCCCTTGTTGGGGTTGCATCACAATACCTTGCTGTTCCAATTTTCTTGCTGTTTGCATACCTTTACAAGAATAAACCGCTGATTTCCGGGGTGTTACTTGGACTAGGTGCAAGCGTGATACAGCTCACATGGTTTGCAATCCCATTCTTTTTGGTGCTAATGTATAAGGAGAAGGGCAGGATTGCAGTTGCTCACGGCGCAATTGCCGCACTGGCAGTTTTTGTTGCGATAAATGGCGCGTTCGTACTCTCAGATCCGGGCGCGATAGGCAATATCTTGGGATTATTCGGGCTTAGCAAACTGCCTTTTTATGGCACTAATATAATGCAGTTCGTGGTTGCATGGTATCCGTTGCCCTACTGGTATTCTGCATTTATATCCGCAGCCACGTTTGTTGTTTTGCTTACACTCTATTACTTCTACACTAAAACGCTAAAGCCGTTGATCGCGATAGTGCCGATGATGATCTTCTTCATGTCATGGAGGAACATAACAATATACGGACTTCCATTCATAGCCATACTGCTGGCCGTATATTTCTGGAGGGACCATCATCAATACAAGAATAATGCCAAGAAAAAGATTAGAATCATTTATGCGCTCGCTACACTTTTCGTTTTCGGGATTATTGTAGCGATAGCTGCGCACCAGTCATATGTTTCGCAGCAATCCATCAGCATAAGCAAAACAATACCGATACTCTCAGTCCAGAACAACTATTACGGTACCTCATTTGGAATGCTTGGGATTAGGGCGATTGTAAACAACACTTTCAACAGGACTGAGAACGTTTCCTTCTTCGTCCTCAGCAGGGCTCCAAACAACGAGCAATATTTCCTATCGTCTTCCTTAAACCAGTCAATAGGCCCTCATTCATCTGCAAACTACACCTTGCAATATAGCCTACCGCGGATAAACAACAATACACAGCTGATGCTCTTCGCATTCAGCCAAGATTATATATCTTCTAAAAAGATCAATTTTACAACGCTGGGCAGCGCAGTGAGCTTTCCTTCTAACACACCAAGCCAGACCCATTAGCCGCTAGGTATTATGTTCTTTATTATGAAGTCCGGCCTGTAGGGGATAAGATCACTGTATTTCTCCCCGGTTCCGAAAAAGAGGATTGGCACTGGTGAGGAGCTAAGTATGGAGATTGTGTTTCCTCCTTTTGCATCCACATCGAGTTTTGTTAGTATCACTCCATCAAGTTTTATCGTGTCGTTGAATTCCCTCACCTGATCTAGTATCGCATTGCCGGTTATGCTCTCGCCTATGAAGATCTTCATGTCTGGCGATGTGACGCGAACCATCTTTCTCATCTCCTCCATGAGGCTCTTGTTGGTGTCCTGCCTTCCTGCGCTGTCGATTAGCACCACATCTATTCTGTGCGCCTTCGCATACGACACCGCATCGAATGCAACACTTGCCGGATCTGCGCCATAAGTTCCCTTTATCACCTTTACATTGAGCTTCTCTGCGTGGTGCACTGTCTGCTCGATCGCCGCTGCGCGGAATGTGTCGCTTGCGGACATTACGCATGTGAGTCCCTTTTCACTGAGCATACTGGTTATCTTTGCCATGGTTGTGGTCTTGCCTGCGCCGTTTGGCCCTATGAAAAGTATCTTGAACGGCAGCTCACCGCTTTCTTTCTTTGAGAGTACCAGATCGACTAGATTGAGATTGGCTCCCTTGTTGAGTATCTCATAGAGCGAATCGCTTACCACTTTGTTTATCTGCGTTGATATGCTCTTTGTCTCAACTGTGGTTCCCACAAGTTTTGATTTTATATTGTCAACAAGCTTCTCTGCAACTTCGTAGTTTACATCCGCTTCAACCAGCGAGAGCTTGAAATTCTCAAGAAGCTCCTCCACATCTGATTCTTTTATTGTGACTCTGCCGATTATCGCTCCCTTTATCCTTGATATCACAGAGAGCTTTGGCTTGCCTGTCATCATCCCTCGCTCGTGCTTGGGCTCCTCGCGGGGGACTGCTTTCTCCTCGCCTCTTATTTCTGTCTCTTTGATTTGGATAGGCAGTGCTTGAACCTCCTGCTCCTCTTCGGGCTGTTCTTCCTGCACCTCTTCTTTTTGGGGCTCGGGCTCTGCTATATCTTTTTTCTCCTCCTCTGCCTTTGTCTCCTCCTTCCTCACTATCGATCCGACGAGGTCGGAGAACTTCTTCTTCAGTCCTTCGAACATTTGATCCACATTTATGCGTAATTTACACTAGCAGGGCTAAGACTGCAGGTGCTTTGATATTTCCATTTTGAGCCTGTCGCGCTCCTTTTCAGTTGGGAATGCACTTTCTGCTTCCCGAACGGTTTTGTCGATGGTCCAAATGGGCTTTTCCGGGTTAGTCTCTGTTGAAACTCTCGGGATTATGTGCCAATGCAGGTGCGGAATGTTGTTCCCCAGCAATTCATAGTTTAATTTATCAGGTTTGACGGCTTTGTATACGGCCTCCGCGACTGCTGCCATTTCATGCAAAAACTTGTCCCTTACTTCTGGTTTGAGCATGTGTAGTTCTGTTTCATGGTGTTTTGATAGGAAAAGCGTATATCCCTTGTAATATTGATACTTGCTAAGGACAACATAGCCTGTCTCTAATTCTTTGATTAGAAATTTGTTCGTGCCTGCTTTCAACTCCTCTATCCAACTGCACATACTGCAAGATTGTTCCATGCGATTCACTACTTGGACTGCGCTGCATTTATCTTCTCAGATAGGTCCAATATCTCTTTTTCCATCCTCTGCCTTTGGAGCATCAGCTCTTGTACGCTCTCTTGTATCTTTTTGTAATTTGTATCCAGAAAAACCTTCGCATCATCCACGTTCTTTTCCACAAGGTAGCCTGCGCCCACGTTTGTCATTACACTCTTCACCTGCTTTGTGTCGGTCTCTATGAACGTTCCACCCTCAAGATTCAGGAGCACCTTTGAATTCTCCACCATTGAAACCTTGTTTAGAACCTCGATGTTCCTCTCGAATGCTGCGCCTACGTTCATGTAGTTGGAGATCTCGCCTCCGAGCGCCTCGTATTCTCTTGTATACATGCTGTAAAGGTATCGAAGCTGCTCTGCATCATCATTTTTTGCCATTAAACCATCAAAACAATTGGGTAAGGATTTTATTTATACATTGGCTTTCAGAGTTCTAGCGCCTGGGCCATCCTTGCCAGCTCAAATCCGGTGGTGTGTTCGCCCGCAACCAGTCCGTTTGAATTGGCAATCGTGCACAGACCAATATTTAGCGAACCTGTGTTTCCGGTCGATTGCTCGCTGTCCATCTTGAATATCTTTTCTAGCTCCCTCTTCTCGTCCTCGGTTACCCTGTTGTTGAGAACCACTCCCTTGTTTGTGAGTATGTTGTTTGCCCCGACAGTGCTGTACCCGCCTATCACCATCCTAATCGTCTCAACGCCGAGGAGGTCTGCGATCTGCTTCTCATCGCTTTGCGAGTAGTGCGGATTTATGATCGCTATCTTGTCGTTTGCAAGGATGTTGTTCCTGAGCGCGTTCATATCTGATTTGAAGACCTCTATGTCTAGTTCCTTGAGTTCCTTCTTTATGTGCTCAACTTCTGAATGGTAGGATGTGAATGGCAAAAGCACAGCGCTAGAATTGCCAACTGCGTATATTCCGATTAGGCTGGAGTTGTCAAGCGTAGACTTCACCGCTTTCACGCCCAGCGTCTGCTCTATCGCTGTGACCTTCTTTGCCGCTGCGTTGTTTGCTACCAGTGCAAACTTGTCCGTTGCTATGGCGAACGCTCCCACGTAACTGCTTCCGTCTATAGTCAGCCTTAAGACTCCCATGATTAAACACATTATATTGTAGAATTAGGTTTATTTAGGCTCTACCTTCTCCTCCTTCTTTGCAACCTTTTCCTTTGGAGCTGCAGCCTTCGCTTCCTTCTTCTCTTCTGTCTTCTTCGCAGCAGGCTTTGTTTCCTTCTTTACCTCCTGGACCGGTGCCGTCTTCTTAACTGGATTTAGCAATGAGACTGTCGCCTTGTTTGCATCCTTTGTTATCTTGAGCTCCAGCCTTGACATGTTCTTTCCGGAATGTATCGTCATGAATTCGTTGAGGTCTGCGTTGATCCTTACATTGCCCTCATCGACCTTTGATATCTTTGCGATGCTCTGCCTGAGATAGTTTATCGCCATCTTCCTCCTTCTCGTCTCGTGTATCTTCACGAGTCTCTTCCTGAGGCTTATCGTTACAATCGTGTCTGCCATCTTATCCCTTCTTTATCCTGAGCTTTCTGTGCCTCCAGTCCCTCTGGAAGTTGTTGTGCTGCACCTTGCGGTGTGTCCTAAGTATAGCGAGTACAGGTATTCTCCTGTTACGCTTCAACATCTTTCCCAATGAACGCTTTTGCGACGCTGTTTTCTTGCTCATATGATCACTTGTGCTTGAATTCAAGCTTTGGTTCCTCCTTTGTTGTCAACCTTGCAAGCAGGTCCTTTACCTGCTCTTCTGTTATCTTTCCGTGCAGAGTGTTGCTCTGGTACATTGAAATTATTATTTCAATAAGCTTGTTGTATACCTCCGGATTCGAGATCCTCACATTCGCCATGCGCTCATAAGCATCGGTTGTGAGAAACCTCTTCAATATCTCTCTTTTTTGCTGCTCTAGTTGCTGTTCTTGCATCCTTTTCTGGAGCGCCTTTCTTGCCGCACCCTCATCATTTTCCAATCAAACACCAGACTTTATCAGCTCGTTGCTGATCTTGTCTAGGAAAGACTTGCCTGCGGATGTTATCACCCTGCCCTTTGGCGTCTTCTTGATGTACTCAATCTTCTCTAGTGAATCGAATGCGTCCTTTATCACACTGCCTCCTGCCCTTTTGTGGTGGTGCCTATGGATTGTGTGAAGCTTTCTTGTGCCGTATCTTGTCCTCATCCTCGAGACCCCGATTGGCCCGTTGAGGTATACCTGCCTTAGAAGCGATGCGCACCTTACAAAGTAGAAATCTGAGTCGCTTGGAACCCTTTCCCTGCTTGGTCCCGTCTTTACGAAATCGACGTATTCAGGCTTCTTGACCCCCTTCTCCTTGAGCTGCTCGCTCGCCCTCTTGATAAGCGAAGAGCCATCTACATCAAAAACGTTTGCCATTTAATCATCTGGTTCGTGAATAAAAGTGAGTCGTTAGAAATTAACAGACCGACAGTGTATTCTAATTAGAGCATTAAATATATATTTGTTGTCATACTCAACTATATTATCTAATTGTGAGCATCATGAATATCAAAATCATAGAGGATGAGCCGAAGAGCTTGATAATCGAATTCGAGGGGATGGACAGGGCGATCCCTGAACTGATAAAGACCAGGCTTCTTGAAAGCAAGGATGTGGATTTCGTCAGCGCGATGAAGGAGCACCCGGAGATGGGATGGCCAAGGCTGGTTGTAAAGTCATCCAAGAACGCAAAGAGCCTGGTGATGAAGGCAATAGAGCAGGTTCAAGACGAGATGCAAGAGCTCAAGGCGCAGATTCCTAAGAAGTAATCATTTCTCTGCGTTAGTCTTCAACTGTCGATTTTTGTCAGGATTAGGGGCAGTTTCGCACTTCCACCAATTCGCAGTTTAATCGCTGAAACTTTTGAAAGTATTTATTGCTTCCTTACCAATCCAGATGGATGATACATTACAAGAGCCTTAGGATCCTGAAGAAATACACAGTATATGAACCAGGGGATGATTCAGTCCTTGCGGCAAAGCACATTCCAAAGATTGCAAAACTCTTCAAGGCTGCGGATGTTTTGGATATGGGAACAGGGACCGGGATTCTTGGTCTCACCGCATCTACTCTAAAAAATGTGAGAAGCGTCACATTCGCTGACATAAATCAAAACGCTGTGGATAACGCAAAGGATAACGCAAGGATAAACGTGGATGTTGTTAGTGCCAAATGCAAATTCATCAATACTGATCTCTTCTCGAAAATAAAGGGGAAGTTTGACCTTGTAATATTCAACGCGCCATACCTGAAAAGCGGGGTGCTTCTCCATACCGAAGGCTCCAAAGCATGGGAGGGAGGGAGAAAGGGGATTGAGGTATCGCTTAACTTTCTTGGCCAGGCCAAAAAACACATTAAAAAATCATCGAGGATACTCATTGTGGAGAGCAGTCTTGGATCGATTCAGGATTTCATAAAAGAGAGCGAGGAGTTGGGCTATAAGGTCAAAAAGATTGCGAGCGTTAAGAGCTTCCTTGAGAGGATATTTTTGTTTTCACTAGAACTCAGTAAGTAGTGCGTTCTAAATGGAACTTGGTGATGAATTCCGATGCGTAGTATTCAAGTCTTTGTTCAGCTTCTTTTTGTGGGCCTCCGAGTATTTCCAGAATCTTGTCAAGTGTTTTTGAATTAGGATGGGAAGACTCAGTGTATCCCACCGCGAGTATTTGCGCGATTCCGATCAGGTATGGGAACATGTTCCATTTCTTAACTGCAACCGATATCGAATCCTTCAGATCATTTGCCTCTGTGCTGAGCAGGTTCTCGTAATATCCCATTATGTAGTCCACAATGCTGCCTTCTGAGAAATGAAATATGCATTCTGCGATTGTCTGGAGGCTTTCCGTGTCTCTTGCATGCCCGAAAAAGATCTCATCCCAAAAGTTGCCTGTGCCCTGCGATAGATACATGGCGCTTAAGAGCATCGCGCCTGCCTCGCTTGTAGCACGCTCTAGATAGATATGCGCATAGTTTTGTAGGTGTACCAAAAACTCTGTGCTATTTTGTCCGTCCTTAACCATCTCCTCTAGCTCAGTCCTATATCTGTTAATCTGGAGATCGTTCACGACAAAATGCATGTATTCATGGACGACGGACTTCTTTGTCTTTGTTTGGGTTAGGTTTCTTTGGAGTACAATTTCTTGCGGTGCCTTATGGTTGAAGTTTCCGCCAACTATGACGCTCGGCATTGAATTTCCTTCATGCTTATCGAGTGAGTTTATCCTGATTTCAGGGGTCTTGTTTGGTACAAGAGCTGTTGTTTGGGAGAAAAATTCGATCACTTTCTTAAGTTCGATATGGGCGAAGGTCTTTGACTCTTCATCGCTTATTGGCGTTAGGTTGAAAACAAAAGTCCAACCCCTCTTTTCAAGAAGGCCGCTAAATCCTGTCAGATCCTCTATCGTTCTTTTTATTTTCTTTACTTGATACATCTCCTTTTGAGTCATCTTGCGAACTTCGAGATGATTGGGCAGCTCTATGGTCTTGTCACTTATGCTCTTTTTTGCTTGCATTAGAACTCCTGGCTTAGAAACAGTGTGGGTACTTATCCTTCAAGAGCCTTTTTCTCGGTTGCTTCGACTACCTGTCTTACAAGCTCCTTGAAAGCTTTTGAAGCATTTTTCGGTACCACCAATATGCGCTGCCTAAATAGCTCCTCTTGCTGCCCTTCAGTGAATCGCTCCCTGAACTCGGAATAGGATTTTTTGTCCCCGTTTTTTATGCCTTCGAATAAATCTTTGGCCTTGTTAATCTGCTGTGGAGTAAAGTCTATCAGTCTTGCATTGCCTCCCATTTTTTCACAAAAAATAGTTTGGTGGGGGACTATTTAAACAAGAGTGGTGGTTTCGTTTCTAAACGGGTATTCTTTTCTGTGTTGTGACGGCGTTGGCTCTTCTGTTCTACATGTCGCCGATGCCTCTAGCAAGGTTTAAATAGTATTTCGTACTAAAAAGATTTACGGCGAATTTCTTTCTCGGCAGAATTCCTTTGGAATTTTTGACGCTGAGGATATCTAATCGCTTGGGGGTTATTGTAACCCTTAGTGAAAATCGCGTTTTGCGATTGGATGTAGTCTTGAGGAATGTAAGGAACACAATTGCAAATTAAGAAGTAAATAAAGGAAGTACATGAAATCACACCAACACGTCGACTGAACTCCAGTCGATGCTGCTGGAGGGAACTGCTATCAGATTCCGACAGCCATGCAAGTCAGCTCACCGGCTTCGGTGGGCGGCACACGGCTCAGTAACGCGTAGTCAATCTACCATAGGGAGGCGGATAACGACGGGAAACTGTCGATAATACGCCATAGGCTAATATATCTGGAAGGATTTTTAGCCAAAAGGTGCGCAAATTGCAGCGTTACCACCCTACGATGAGACTGCGTCAGATCAGGCAGATGGCGGGGTAATGGCCCACCATACCTTTGACCTGTAGGGGATATGGGAGTATGAGCCCCGAGAAGGGCACTGAGACAAGGGCCCTAGCGCTACGGCGTGCAGCAGGCGCGCAAACTCCACACTGTGCGTAAGCACGATGGGGGGAATCTGAGTGGCGACCTTCGGGTCGCCTTTTGCCAAGTATAGCAAGCTTGGAGAATAAGTGCTGGGCAAGACCGGTGGCAGCCGCCACGGTAATACCGGCAGCACGAGTGGTTTCCACGATTATTGGGCTTAAAGCGTCAGTAGCTGGCCTGAACCGTCTTATGTGAAATATTCGCGCTCAACGCGAATGCGTGCATAAGATACCTTCAGGCTAGGGAGTGGGCGAGGTGTGGAGTACTTATGGGGTAGGGGTAAAATCCTGTAATCCTATAAGGACTACCGGTGGCGAAGGCGCCACACCAGAACACATCCGACAGTGAGTGACGAAGGCTAGGAGAACGAATCGGATTAGATACCCGAGTAGCCCTAGCAGTAAATCATGCAGACTCTGGTGTTGCACTTTCTACATGAATGTGCAGTACCGTAGGGAAACTGTTAAGTCTGCCGCCTGGGGAGTACGGCCGCAAGGTTGAAACTTAAAGCAATTGGCGGGGGAGCACACCAGGGGTGGATGCTACGGTTTAATTGAATCCAACGTCCGAAATATTACCGGGAGCGACGGCAGTTTGAAGCTCAGACTAAAGATCTTAGCCGACAAGCCGAGAGGTGGTGCATGGCGATCGTCAGTTCGTGGTGTGAACTGTCAGGTTAAGTCCTGTAACGAACGAGACCCTTGCTAACAGTTGCAACAGGTTCAGCGATGAACTTGGCACTCTGTTAGGACTGCCTGCGTTTAAGCAGGAGGAAGGAAAGGGCGACGGCACGTCAGTATGCCCCGAATCTCCCGGGCTACACGCGGCATACAGAGGCTGGAACAATGGGTTGCGACACAGAGATGTGAAGCTAATCCCCTAAAACCAGTCAAAGTCCGGATTGAGGGTTGAAACTCACCCTCATGAAGCTGGAATCCCTAGTAATCGCTTGTCACTATCGAGCGGTGAATAGGTCCCCGCTCCTTGCACACACCGCCTGCCAACTCATCCAAGTGAGGATTTAGTGAGGCTGGGTTTAATGCCCATTCGAACTAAGTTTTTATGAGGAGGGGTAAGGCATAACAAGGTATCCGTAGGGGAACCTGCGGATAGATCACCTCATAACTTCTTAGGAAGTTAGATTATGTGTGCGTCATTGCGTTCCGATCATCCTCAAGCTACTTTCTTTTTATTTTCAAAAGTTAGCTGAGCCCATAAGTTACATTTTGTTTTATACGAATCATCAATAGGATTATATAAAACACCGCGGCATTACATCATTACAGTGCTTTCTGTTTTTGCAGAAATTAAGGGCGGCAGATTAAATGCAGGAAAAAATTATCAACAACGACGCTAGGGCATGCAAATCATTAGCAGAGCTCAAGTTGCTCGCTGCAAATGTAATGGATGCTAAGATGGGCAATCGAAGATTTTCTAGGCATATCAACAAGGATGGAGCGGTTGGTGGATTTATTGAAAATACTGCCAGAGTTCAAAAGAGCGCGCACATTGGTTTGAAAGCACTAGTTATCGAAAGGGCATTCGTATCAGAGAAGGCGAGCGTGCACGATGAGGCAGAGGTCTCTGGGGATTCTTGGATACATGGCAGGGCTAGGGTGTTTGGGAACGCAAAGGTGTACGTATTCGCGCAGGTTTTCGGGGATGCAAGAGTCTACGACAACGCAAGGATATTTGGGGACGCGGAGGTTTTCGAGAGGGCTAAGGTGTTTGACAACTCGCTTGTTTTCGAGAGTGCAAGAATCCACGGAAACGCGGAGATAAGCGGCAACTCCTGGGTGCACGGCAGTGCATGCCTGAAGGGATACACCAAGCTCTACAACCAAAGGGTCTGGAAGAGAGCGGTATTTGAAACACAGATGGAGCTGAACATCTTCTTTGAGAACATTGGAAAGAGAAACGAGTTTATTGAGCAGTTCCTCAAGCGTGGCTAAGGCTTTGCATTTTAAACGAACCCCTAGATGAACTATGTGACATCCTCCCACCTCTAAAGAGTGTGGGCTTCCCAAATTACAAAAAGGCGGAGAAGGCTGCACTCATTTTGCCAACAACAATTGCAAACCTAGCGCAAACCTAGCCACCCTAGGTAGTTATCGCATTACTCATTATGGAACTCCTACTAGCACGCCGCACATGCTAAACCACATAAACGATCTTGCTTACATGGCAAGCCACGACTCTACAATGTATGCTCTTGCATTCTTGACAGCAGTGCCGCTTAGCGCTGCTGCAGGGAAGGGAATCTATGAGGGCATTAAGTCGCTTATCGGATTACACAAAGAGAGGAAGGCTAAAGAAGCAGGGAGACTTAGACTTGAAAGGGCAAGGCAGGCCTTCT
>JBOGSA010000017.1:0-13377 GCA_050749785.1 Candidatus Micrarchaeales archaeon
GCATTGATACCATCTTGGTTGATTGGTACGTACACGCTTCATCTGATTTGCCAGGCTGGAAAGGTTCTGGTCTTATGTTCCATCTACGTATTTTATCCTCTCGGATTCCGACGTGTCCCGCCGTATAATTGTATTTTGTCAATTGCATTTATATACTTTTTTATTTCATATTATATCAATCTTGGTTGATTGGGAAGCCCACACTCTTTAGAGGTGGGAGAATGTCACATAATTTGTTCAGCAAGGAGTAGTGTTAAGTGTTTGCATGCCAGGACTATCAACGCCGCAAAACCAAGCAGGAGTGATGAGCTTCTACGATGCCCCATCAAAGGGCCCTCTGATGAATGTTAAGCTCGTTCTCATCGGAATTGCAGCCTTTGCAGTAGTAATAATGATACTTGACCACTTCGCAACTCTCTAATTACGCGAGAGTAAAGAGGTCTCTTCTTTTTTCCGTTACGTCTCCACTCTCAGCGAGCAGGTACAGTATCGCACGCACTCCGTCCTCATCCACTCCCACTTCGGATGCGACCTGTGCGACCTTCATGTCCCCATCCTTTAGAGTCTTCATTATCTTTCCTCCGTACTTGTCAAAGAACGCCCTTAGGATTATGTAGAATTTCTTGTTGAACGACCTTGTCCCTAGCACCTGTCCGTGCCTTATGCTCGCCTCAAGAGCAGACGAGAGACTTGATGCCTCAGCCTCAGATTGAAGGACAATAAAGCCCTCTTTCTCGAGTTTCCTGACATTGTCATTTTCTTCTGCGTTTGCCCTGAATTTTGGCGCCTCAACCCTGATATCTACCGGTTTTACTACCTGGTTAACTTTCTTCCTCATCAGATAATTGTCATAAACGCTCTTTGTTATGCTAAAGAGCGGCTCCTTGCTCTTATCCTTTGCAAAGAGCGACACCGCCTTCTTTTTCATGAGTCCCTTTAGTATGGTTTTCTCATCGGAATTTAGCATCTTGAGAATGTTCGCCTTAGTCCTCATGTTGTACTTCAAAGTGTCGAGCTTCTTTAGCACGCCTATTTCCTCCCTAGAGATTTCCGGCGCAGAACTTGCAGGTCCTGATTGTGCCACAGGCTTTGTAACAATCATCTCCCTGGGTTGGGTCCCTACGATCATGTTTGTTATATCCGCCTTGCTTGCAAAGATGAACGAATTGCCCCTGAACTTGAAGAAGTCAACCTCGTCTCCTTCCTTTAGGCCAAGGCCCTCAATAACATCAAACGGGACGTAGATAACTAGCTTGTTGTTGTGCTTGTACACCTTCACCATAAGTAGCCCCCCTTCAAGATATTTAATATCTATCATCTTAATATGCCTATGCAAAAGCTAAAAGAGTTTGCAACTTTTACGCAAAAAATACTGAGCCTAGACCAGGTGCGCGCAATTGACATGAACGTTGCGGCCCTAGGAATCTCCGAAATAGGACTCATAGACAATGCAGGAAGGGCCGTATCAGATTTTGTAAAAAAGAATGTGAAACCTGGCGAGAGATTGCTGATTGTTTGCGGCAGGGGCAAAAATGGAGCAGATGGATTTGCCTGTGCAAAGCATATGTCAAGAGATTACAAGGTGACCGTCGCACTATTGGGATCCGAAGATGCAGTTACATCACCAGAAGTAAAATTTCATCTAGAGTCTATTTTGAAAAACCCTGCAATCACATTCGTAGACGAAGCCGAAAAGATAATTTCAGAACTTCTTAAGGAGTGTGATATGGTAGTTGATGCCATATTCGGTACCGGATTCCATGACAAACTAGGTATCGGTGTGGCTAAGGTCGTAGACCTTATGAATAATTCTGGGAAGAGTATAATAGCAGTTGATATCCCTTCTGGTCTTTCCGATCAGAACAAAAAAGGTAAAATGGTCCATGCGAAATACACGATAACTTTTCACAAGATGAAAGAGCCTCTTGTGAAAAACAGGAATGCAGGGAAAGTGATAGTTGCGGATGTTGGAATACCTATAGAAGCTGAGATAATCGTTGGTCCGGGCGATCTCTATCTTGCATCAAGCCCAAGAGGAATGTATTCAAGCAAGTCAGAGAATGGCAAGGCAGTCATAATTGGCGGAAGCAAGAACATACACGGCGCACCATCCCTTTCATCAAACTCCGCATATTCAACTCTTGCTGCATTGCGCATTGGAATAGGATACACTATAACGTGCGTGCCACGAGGCATCGCCAACGTAGTACGAAAAGTATCGCCAGACATAATCGTTAGGGAAACAAGCTCTCAAAATATTTCCACTGACGACCTGCAGATGCTGGAAAGGACGGTAAAGAGCGCAGATTCGATAGTGATAGGTCCAGGCCTTGGAAGAGAAAAGGAGAGCATTCTGGCTGCAAGTTCACTGATATCATATTCAGCAAAGCTTGGCAAGAGGATAATCGTTGATGCCGATGCAATCTATTCAATAAAGGGAACACAAGGTCGGCTCAACAAGAGTGTCTTGCTCACTCCAAACGATAAGGAATTTGCAAGTATATCAAATGCAAAAATACCGCAGGATAACCTCAAGGGTAGGGTGCGCGCAGCAATAAGGACAGCAAAAGTTTTCAACGCAACCATCTTGCTTAAAGGCCACCAGACAATAATCACTGATGGAAAGATCATCAAGATTGTATCACCGAAATCCTCGACTCTTGCAACTATGGGTACTGGAGACGTTCTATCTGGAATAATTGCAGGTTATGCTGCAAGGAACAAAAACATTCTTGTCGCTGCAACCGCTGCTGCATATCTACATGCAATCATAGGTGATGAACTCGGCAAGGAGGAAGGGACGCACATACTGGCAAGCGACATAGTCGAGAGGATACCGATGGCTATAAAAGAATTCGACAAGAATGTCGTATGATACGATGCCAAGTCCACTTACGCAGGCAAGAAAAGAATTCGAAACGCTGGTTCTAGCCGCGATAAAATCCGGATTCGAATCTGCCGAGATCGACATCGATGCAGTAAGCGCATCAATAAGCACCCCAAAAAGCGAGCTTGGCGACATCTCATCATCTATCGCCTTCAAGATCGCACGCATCGCAAAGAAGAGCCCCAAGGAAATTGCGGCGCAGATTGCAAAGAGCGCAAAGCCGGCAAAGCTGATAAAGGAATTCACAGAGACCAACGGGTATGTTAACGCAAAATTCGACATAACCTCTTACACCGAACTTGTTCTTGGTGCAGTTGCAGATGAGAAAGAGCGATACGGTTCATCTGAAAAGGGAAAGGGAAAGAAAGTAATCGTCGAATTTCCAAGTGTCAATCCGAACAAACCCTGGGTGGTCAGCCACCTAAGGAATGCGCTTCTTGGATCATCTATCTCCAACATACTTGAATTCGCATCATACCAGATCGAACGCGAAGACTACATAGATGATCTAGGGCTGCAGATGGCCGAGAGCTTGTGGGGTTGGCAGAACCTAAGCGACAAGCCGCAAGAGGGCGTCAAGTTCGACCAGTGGCTGGGGGAACAATACGTTCTTGTGAACAAGGAACTTGAGAAGCAGAGCATGAAGAAGGAAATGGATCTGCTCTTGAAAAGACTTGAACATCTTGATTCGGAGGAGTCAAAGACTGTAAGAGAACTTGCAGAGCGCTGCGTCAAGGCGCAGCTCGAGACAGCGATGGCATACCAGATCTATCATGATGTGATGATATGGGAGAGCGACATAGTGCGCGCGCGCCTTCTTGACAAGGCGCTCGAACTTGCAAACAGGAAGGGAATACTAGAAAAACCTACGGAGGGAAAGTACGCGAATTCCACGGTGGTCAAGATGCACAAGATCGCAAAGTATGCAAAGGAGCTTGCTGGGAATGAGGGAGAGGCAAAGGTCATAGTCAGGAGCAACGGCGCGGCAACATACATCGCAAAGGACTTTGCTTTCCATGCATGGAAGTTCGGGCTCATACAGAGCGATTTTAGGTATTCAAAATTCGCAGTCCAGAAAAACGAAAAGCCACTTTTCTATACCTCCGAATCCGGAGAACCAATGGCTTTTGGGAAGGTAACGATGGCGATAAACATAATCGACGTCTCACAAAGGTACGAGCAGCAGGTGATGAAGGCGATGTTCTCGCTTCTTGGAAAAGATGAGATTGCAGATGGAATAGTGCACCTTGCATATGGAAGGGTGAATGTGGAAGGGTCTGATCTGAGCACAAGAAAAGGGGGATGGATGGGCGAAGGGAAGAATTACACCGCTGACGACCTGCTTCGCGAGGCAAGGATAGCCGTTCTTAAGATAGTTGCAAACAGCGATAAGGTTACAGACAAGAACTCGATTGAACTTATTGTAAATTCTGTGGCTCTCTGTGCGATAAAATTCGAGTTCCTCAAGTTCCCACCGGAGAGCGAGATAATCTTCTCGTGGGAGCGTGCGCTTACGTTCGACGGCGATACCGGACCTTACTGCACCTACACCTATGCAAGGGCCACCCGCGTCTTGGAAAAGAGCGGCAAAAGAAAAGAGCCAGCAACGGATTTCGAGAAGGTTGAAGGTGCAGAGGACTTCGAACTTGTGAGGCTTATCGGGAGCTTCGGAGAAGTTGCGCAAAGAGCCGCAACGGAATACAAGCCGAATCTCATAACCGATTATGCGCTCAATCTCTCATCGCAATTCAGCAAGTTCTATGAGAAAATGCCGATACTCAAGGGCGGCGAAGCCATGGAGATAAGGCTTGCGATAACCGAGGCGACAAGACAGACTTTGGGCAATGCTCTGCGGCTTCTTGGGATCGAGCCGATAGAGAGAATGTGATTAATTCTTTCTGTGCACAAGTTGTGGCTCAACAAGTTCCATGTTGGCACCTAAGCCTTTCATATCCTCAACGAATTTAGGATATGATACATCCACGTATTCCGCATCGGATATCGTGCACTCACCCACATACATTCCGCCGATCGACAGTGCCATCAGCGCCCTATGATCCCTATCGGAATTCAAATGAGCGCCTTTCAACTCCCCCCTCTTTTTTATTATCATGCCATCGATCCTCTCATCAACGTTAAGGCCGAACTTGCGCAGCTCCCTTGCCATTACCTTTATCCTGTCCGTCTCCTTTTCCCTTGCATGCTTAACGTTGAAAATCTCTATTGGTCCTGCAGACTTGAGCGCAAGCACGCTTACAATCGGCAAAAGATCAGGGGTGTTAGATAAGTCGAATCTGCCTCCACTGAATTCAGAGGGAGACCATACCTTAATTCCTCCATTATCTGTGACTTCGCAGCCCAGCTCTTCAAGTATTGATATTATCGCCCTATCGCCTTGTGGCATCTCGCTTCCCTGCACTTTGGTGACTATGTTGTTACCGAGCATCGCAGACCCTGCTATTGAAAATGCTGCGCCAGAAAAGTCGCCAGGGACTGTGAATGACGCATTGGTATATTGCTGCTCTGGAACAATGTACCTTCTGTATCTGGTAATAGGCTCCACACTCACTCCGAATTTATCCATCACCACTAGCGTTGCATCGATATAAGGTCTCGAAACCGCATTTCCCAAGATACCGACGGTCTTGCCGTGAGAATATAGCGGTGAGGCAATCAGTGCGCCAGTTATTGGTTGGCTTGATTTCTCGCTTTCTATTACTACTGTATCGCCTTTCATCCTACCCCTGATTGTCATCGGAGCGCACCACCAATTGGAGGTACACTCAACTCCCGTCTTCCTTAGCGCTCGCATCCCAGAACCCATATCTCTTTGCGAAAGGCTCTCGTCTCCTCTAATTGTGATCATCTGCTTGTAAAGATCAAGAGTGGCCAGAAACATCGATATCCTCATCGTGGTTCCGGAATTGTCTGCGTTTAGCTTCGTGTCCAAGAATGAGACCGTTTCTGCTCCTCCAACAATCACATTTCCCTCATCAATCTGTATCTTTGCACCAAGTTTCCTGCAGATGTCTATTGTGGCCAGCGTGTCCCTAGATATCAGCGCGTTCTTTATCACGCTGGTTCCTTGCGCAAGTGCTGCGACAAAAAGCGCCCTGTGCGTGTAGCTTTTGCTTGGCGGCGCAATGATTGTGCCGCTCGGATTTGACTTGTCAACTTTCAATATCATATGATCACAACGAAGTTAATTAGTCTGCGATAGGACTTAATACATGCTCTCTCAAATGCTTTATTCTACAAGAGCAATCTCAGACTATAAAAGAGATAGAGTGAACTGGTTAGCGTTACCTATGTAAATTAACAAACCGAATGCCAAGAGGTCTCGTCCGATTAGCGATGAAATATTTTGCCCATCCAATGGCAGTGCAGTAAATAATCCCTCATAGGTTATATTTGTAGAAGGTATAATCATCCTCATAAAATATCGATATGCTCTATGATTCTTGGATGATGGTGTATTTATCCCAATTACATCAACTGGTTGCAGTCCAAGCGCATTAGGGATGTCCTGCCTTACCACGCAATTTGTTGCCCCAGTGTCAATTAATGCCTTAATGCTTATTGGTGCCGGTATGGTCTTACCCTCTTTTCTGTACTGTTCTTCTATCTGTCTTGGTACTAGAAACTGCACTTCTACATTCGGCCCATCTATTTGTAGGTTTGCAGAAGGTATCGTAATCGAGGGCATTTATACACCAATTTTTATTAAGTTGGAAGTGTAATTTTGAGTTTGTTCTACTTCCTCTATCTTCTTAACTAAAAATGGAACATTTCCGAATTTCTCAATGCCTATTCTAACTGCATCTTTTTCAGATTCAAAAATATCAACCACTATCTTCCCTTTAATTAAAACATACTTGCCGTTAGCTTTCTTTAGTAAGTCCTGCTTATTCTCCTCATATGTTTTAAGTTCTTCATCTAAAACAGCCATCAAATCACCAAATGCGCGCTCACTATATTCTAAACAATTTAAAGCTTAAAAACCCATCGAAATTTTTCTATTTTTTGAAGCTGAATGCTAAACCAACGATAGGGTTTAATATATACTCTTTCAATTTAGATTAAAATGGGGTCGTAGCTCAGCTTGGATAGAGCGGCGCCGTCCTAAGGCGTAGGCCACGGGTTCAAAAAAACATTTGAAAATCCCGTCGACCCCGTTGGTGTTGCAATGGCAAAGAAGAAAGACGAGACAAAGATCGTGGTAAGGCCAATCGGCGGACTCGGTGGCCTTGATGGGATACACGTTGCGTTGATAGTGCTTGTAGCGATCCTTATTGGGCTTTTGCTTGCCGTTTCATATTCTCATCCACAGATAATCACTAACTCCTCATCAAGTTGCACGTACGGATCTCTGAATGGTTCATGCACAAATCCGATTCACAACTTTAGCAGCGTAAAGGTCAGGGTCGGCCAGATACTTGCAAGCTATGCATCAGTGAACGGCTCACTTTCGATACTGCCGTATTTCTCATCCATGCAGAACATGACTGCAGATTACATTCCTGCAAGCAAGGAGTGGCTTGCAACTGTGCCTGTGATGAATCCACTGACCGGCAACAGCTTCTCGGCATCTTTCTTGCTCCAAGATTCAAATCTCTCACTGATCAACCCGTACCTGCAGACCTCAACAACCTCAAAAATATTTAGCGACTACGTGGTTTCGCAAGGAGTTGTAAGGCTCAGCGGCAAGGTATCGTGCCTGCAGCAAAGTCCAATCCAGCAATACTGGTTCATTGACCCATATGCCCCGGGTTCCATACAAAGCCTTGCCAACTTCACTTCGCTCCAGCAAAAGTACTCAAGCAAAGTGAATCAATCAATAAAGATCGTATTCGGCAGCGCTTCTTTGGGGATTGCATCTCAAATAGACAACGTGAACAACACCCAAGCCCTAGGAAAATACATCTTCTGCGCATCAAGCCAATCTAACTTCACACGATTCACATCCAATCTCGAATCGATATATGCGAACTCTTATGTATCTCCAGCGCTTCTATCGCAAGCTGCAAACCAATCGCGACTAAATATTCCAGAACTCAACACCTGCCTGGCAAATGCGACCACAGACCTCAATGCGCAGGTTTTGCTCGCACAGTATTACAACATAACCGCGACGCCATCTGTGATCACAGATTGCATCTACCAATCGATACCGCAGACAGCAGGAAAGGCTGACTGCTATGCCAACAGCACAATATGCTAAAGGATTTGATGAAGCACATAATAGTCGGTGTAGACCCGGGAAAGAGCGCCGCAATAGCGTGCCTAGATCTTGAGGGCAACCCAATCCACATAGACTACTCGCGCTTCGTTGGTTTTGATTGGTTCGTTGACAAGATAAAAAACGTGGGCACGCCAGTCATAATCGCAAGCGACAAGAAGAATTCAACCCACACCATAAACAAACTCGCTGCAGCGTTCGGCGCGCATGTGTTCATGCCCGATCAGGACATAAGCGTGAAAAGAAAAGAGGAGGTAGCCGCGGGAAAAAAGATAGGCAATCTTCACGAACGCGATGCGCTGGTAGCAGCGATAACTGCATACAACGCATATGCGCACAAGTTCAAGCAGGCTGAGAAGCTCGCGAGGCAGACAAAGTACGAAAACGTCGACAAACTAAAGGCGATGATCGTGAAGAAATATTCGATTTACGACACAATCAACAACAAAAAAGCGGGAAGCAGAGCATAAATTTAAATACCAGCGATGAGAATAAGATTAGAAAATCTAGTAATACTCATTAGGTGAAAAAATGACAGAAAATATGCAACCAGCAAGAGAGAGCAACATGCCAGAGAACGTAGTATATGTGGGGAAGAAGCCGGCAATGAATTATGTGCTCGCAGTTGTGACGCAGTTCAACAACGGCGCAAATTCTGTTACGATAAAGGCAAGGGGCAACACTATCGGAAGGGCGGTTGACGTTGCTGAGATCGCAAGGAACAGGTTCGTCATGGACACAACTGTAAAGAACATCGCGATAAGCTCGGAAGAGATAACAAACGAAGACGGAACCAAGTCGAAGGTAAGCGCGATACAGATCGTACTTTCAAGATAAGCTAATTTTATTTTTTACTTTCTCTTATTCTTTGCATTCAATATCTCAGTTGAGCTAACCATCCCGATACAGTGCATCTCATCGGAGTTATTCACCACTGGAATCCTTGGAAGATGATATTTTATCATCAATTTGCCAGCCTCATCGATGCTGTCATCGGCTTCGACGAACTTGAAATTCTTTTTCATTATCTTGTCTATGGTTGTTGTTTCTATCTCGCGACCCGCGCGAATCGCCTTTTCTATCTCTACTCTTGTCACCGTGCCTACAAGAGTGCTCCCATGAAGGATCGGCAGCGCAGGAACCGCGCTTCTCTCCATGACCTTCATAGCTGCGGCGATTTTTGTGCTCCTTGAAACTCCCACTATGTGGGTCTGAATCACAGAGCTCACTTTTTGCACTATCATCTATCGAACTAGTGCAATCAATCCTTTTAATCTTTTCCCACTTATCCTATATGATTTGATGCTCAGGACGCATTACGTATCGCAGCTAAGGCCGGAGATGGACGGAAAAGCGGTAAGGATAGCGGGCTGGATACATGAGGTTAGGAACATCGGCAAGATATCCTTTCTACTTATAAGAGATCACAGCGGAATGGTGCAAGTGACGGCAAAGGCGGGCGATGTCAGCGAAGAGATAATAAAGAGCACATCCATGCCAAAGGAAAGCGTGGTTCTGGTTGAAGGAACAGTGAAAAAGAATCCACAATCCAAGTTGGGGTTCGAGATAATACCAAAAAGCATAACGAATCTCAATCCGCTTGAGGAGAGGATACCATTTGATGTTACAAGCAAGGTGCCTGCAGAGATCGACACAAGGCTCAATCACAGGCACATAGACCTAAGAAGAGTTGAGACTACAGCAATATTCAATATAGTCTCAAATGTGCTCGGCAGCTTTAGGTCAACTCTTTCAAAGCAAGGATTCCAGGAGATAAGATCACCCACAATAGTCGACGCGGCAACAGAAGGTGGATCTGAACTCTTCTCTGTAAAGTATTTCGATAAGACGGTTTATCTTGCTCAATCCCCGCAGCTCTACAAGCAGCTTGCGGTGATCGGGGGAATGGACAAGGTGATGATGGTGCTTCCTGTCTTTAGGGCGGAGAAGTTCGACACACCGTTTCATCTCAACGAGGCAACGCAGATGGATATAGAGATGGGCTTTGCAGACCACAACGATGCGATAAAGATGCTCGTGAAAACAGCATCAGGAATAGAAAAAGATGTAATCAAAAAGAACGCAGAAGATTTAGAAAAGCTCAACTTCAAGCTCGAGAAATCAAAACCCGTCATAATAACATACAAGAAGGCAATCGACAAACTCAATTCGAACGGCCACAAACTTGAATTCGGAGCCGACTTCTCAAGGGAGCATGAGAACACGCTAAACAAGCTTTACGGGGACATGATAGTTGTCAAGGAATATCCTACAGCCCTTCGTGCATTCTATAGCATGCCAAGCAGCAAGAATCCGGAGATAAGCAACAGCTTTGATATGCTCTACAAGGGGCTTGAGATATCTAGCGGTGCGCAGAGGATACATATTCCAGGATTGCTAACAGAGGCGATATCAAAACGCGGCATGGACCCGAAGAATTTCGAGTTCTACATAACCGCATTCAAGGAGGGCGCCCCACCCCACGCAGGTTGGAGCATAGGAATGGAGAGGTTTGCAATGAAGCTCTCAGGTGCCCAGAACATAAGGGAGGCCTCAATGTTCCCAAGGGACCGCAACAGGGTCATTCCGTAAAGTTTTATATACGTTATCTTAGCATACTTCTTTTAGCTTGTTGACATCTGAAATTATGGAATTTTTAATCGACGTGATTCCATACAATTGAAACGCTAAGTTTATATACAAACATTAGTGGAACTGTCAAATGTCAACTTCCTATACTTCTTGGTTAAGTGAGAGATCTCAAGCTTCAATCAGCAGTTGAATACCTCCTAACCTACGGCTGGGCTTTCCTTATCGCAGCGGTTGTCGTCGCAGCCCTCTATCTCTTCGTCTTTGCACCAACAAACGTGATACAATCATCATGTTCATTCCAATCAGGTCCGCACTGCCAGGATCTGATACTCGGTTCAAATTCGCTTCTCTCAAAGATGGCAATGCTTCTAACCAACACTAATCAGTATACAATAATTAGTCCAAAGATCACAGTAAATATAACCGGAATCGCTCCGATACAAGGAACATGCAGGCCGTATCTAGTTCTTCCGGGTGGATCATTAATCTGCAATGCAACGATAAGTCCTGCGATATCACAGAGCGCGCTTGCATCAGGAACATTCATTGTCAGCTACATACCATGCCCAGGAGGAAACGTGATGATCTGCAGCACGAATCAGAGGCAGAACTTCCCAGGCGGATTCACAGTGCACGCGTCGCCTCTTCTTTCGCCGACAACAGTCAATGTAATACTCACCGCGCAGAACTACTCGCAACTTGCTCTATCGACATCGCAAGACAAACTCACAGCTAACGTCAAACTTCTCGGAACGCCTCTGTCTGGTGCAACTGTCAACTTCACATCCAATTCAGTTAATGCTGCCATCTCTCCAATCCAGCAGACAACAGACGGGAGCGGGAACGCGGTGACATACATCTATTCAACTCAGCCAGGCAACGTGCTTGTGACTGCATCATACGCAAATGCATCTTCAAACACTGTAATAGATTTCGTTCAGGGTGTGTGCTTCTCATTTAGTTTTGGTTCGGCATCATCCGCATCCGGAGTCATAACAATTGATGGAAATCAATACATAGGTTCGCAGCAGGCATGCTACTCAATCGGCAGCTCGCACAGCTACTCATTTGCCTCTGCAGTATCTGGAGGAACAGGAATACAGTATATCTACAGCTCATCATCAGGCTGCGGAACATCATCACAGTCAGGCACCGTAATACTCAATGCAAACTGCACACTTTCTGCAACATACAATACAGTTTATCAACTGACGATTTCAGCAAGTCCATCTGCAGGAGGGTCACTTTCCGAAACGCCGACTTGCACCGGAACGCCATGCAACACACTATGGTATCTCACAGGAACATCAACAACTCTAGGTGAATCAGCAAATGGCGGATACACCTTTTCGACATGGGCAGGTTCTGGAACGGGCAGCTACTCAGGTTCAAACACGGCACCTTCGATAAGTTTCAACAATCCGATAACAGAGACAGCGAGTTTTGCCTCAACAACATCAACCTCAACCACATCAACAACCTCTACCACGTCTACAACTTCAACCTCTACCTCAACTACAACCATACCAGCAAATCCAACATGTGGTGCTTTCACTGGAGATATAACATATTCCTCCGGAACCACACTCACCTGTGACATAATTGCATCAAATGCGATATTCGTTAACAGCGGTGTGAAGATAAATGAGAATGGATACTACATAGAAGCAGAATCTCTGTTTCAAAATAGTGGCATAGTCACAGACAGCTATGATGGTGGTGCTGGTGGTGCTGGAGGTAGCGGGGAGGCTACCCAGTTGCAGGCTCTTGCGGCGCATCTTCTCCGACTGCAGGACAAACTGGATCATCTGGTATATCAAGGACTAGTGCATTCTTTAGCCAAACTCTTCAAGGCGGTTCTGGCGGAGGAGGAGGAGGATTTTATGGCACATCAGCTTCAGGCGGCTCTGGCGGTGGAGGCGCGGGCCAGTATCATACTAATTCATTCCCTTACGTCCTGCCAGTTAATAACGCGGCGACTATACACACGGGAGGAGGCGGAGTTAATGTGGGAGGTAGCGGTGGATCAGGAGTTGTAATTATAGAATACAACGCGCTTGGAAACGGCACACCGTAATGCTCCTGGAAAACGAGATTCGCGTTAGCTATTTATTATGTCTATGTGAAGATGAATAATGCAAGCTAAGCTATCAGAGAACGCAAATGCAAAAAATATGGTTTTGCTTTTGGCCAAGAACTATTCAGATGCAAGATATTATCTCAATTTTTCAACACCTATAGACCTTGTAGTGGCAGCAATAATCTCTGCGCAGACAAGAGACGAGGTTGTAAACTCTGTAACTCCTGAGCTGTTCAAAAAATTTAAGACGGTCAAAGATTATGCAAATTCAAACGTTGATGGTTTAGTAAAGTATATCGGAAAGGTGAGCTTTGCTGCCAACAAGGCAAAAAACATAATTGCTACATGCAGCATAATACAAGACAAGTATGGTGGGAAGGTGCCGCACAAGATGGAGGAGCTAATCGAGCTTCCCGGAATTGGAAGGAAGACCGCAAACACAATACTGATCAACGCATATGGTATAGTAAACGGAATCCCTGTGGACACGTGGGTGATCAAGCTCTCCTATCGTATTGGCTTGAGTGCAAACAGGGATCCGGACAAAATAGAGCAAGACCTTATGAAAATAGTCGACAA
>JBOGSA010000018.1:0-17545 GCA_050749785.1 Candidatus Micrarchaeales archaeon
AGTGGAAAACACTAATCCAGTGGGGGTAGATTTGGGATTGAATTCATTTGTTGCATTATCAGACGGGGCGAAGATTGCAAAACCAAAGTTCATGCAGGAAAGGAAAAAGAAACTTGCAAGATGGCAGAAGATAGTTGCAAGGAGAAGGAAAGGTTCGATTAGGAGAGAAAAGGCAAAGATGAAACTGGAAAAGGAATGGGGATATATCACAAACCAATCAAGCGACTTCCTGCACAAACTTTCATACAAACTCGTCAATTCAGGATATACTTCATTTGCAGTCGAGAAACTGAACATAAAAAATATGGTGAAGAATCATCGTCTTGCGCAATCGATAAATAACGCTTCATGGAACAGGTTTATCCAGTTCCTCTCATACAAGGCTGAAAGCGCTGGTATGCAGATGGTTGAAGTGGATGCAAGGAACACATCGAAGGAGTGCAGTAGTTGTGGCAATATAATGGAAATGCCACTCTCAGAAAGAACATATATCTGCAACAGGTGCGCATTGCAGATGGACAGGGACATAAACGCATCGATAAACATACTCAAAAGAGCTACCCTCGGACAGAGGGGAAGTCACGCTCAGGGAGATATGACCTCTGCGATGCAACAGGTATCGCAAGTCGCATCGTTGAACCGAGAACATACTTTGCACTTAGGTGCGAGGGAAGCCCACACTCTTTAGAGGCGGGAGGATGTCACATGGCTACGAACCCGGACGAACTATTGATCTTCAAGCTCAGGGGAATGGGCAAAAAGAAGCCAGAAGAAACTATACAAAAACCTCAGCCGAAGGCAGAGGTTAAGAGTGCAGCGCCAGTACAAATGCCAGTTCAGAAACCTGTGGTTAGTACACCAATTCCAGTCCAAAAGCCAATGGAAGCTCCGAAGGTTGAGGCAAAGCGCCCAATCCTATATCAGGCACCGCAGAAATCAACTGTTGCTGAAGAGGAGAATAAGATTGTGCAAAAAGAGTACGAGCAGCGTGAGATAGAAAGAGTGTTCAAGACTCAGCAGATAGCAAATGCTGTGCAGCAGCCATCTGCCCTTGATGTTTCAAGGAAGAAGGGAGGCAGGAGCGCAGATGAGAGCATGGCTGCGGCTGCAGGACTAACATGCGTCAACCATCCATGGAGGCCGGCTTATGCTATATGCGATTACTGCGATCGGCCATTTTGCTATGCGGATCTAGTCGAATACGGGAAAAGATTCTATGACCTTGAGCACATAGACGATGTCGCAGGTAGGGAACCGAACACGAAAAAGCCTGTCAATTCATTCATAAAGATGGCAAGCTTATTCTTCATAATAAATGCGCTTGCGCTATTCTACTCTGTGCTGCCGCAGCTCAGCTTCATCTTCAGCTCGCTTGGCACCACTACCGCGGCAACAGTTCTCGGCACTCTCACCACAACATACGAGATACCGCTCTTCAACCTCGCGGTCGGCATACTCAGCCTGCTTGCAGGAATACTGGTGCTTCTTGCCGAGGAGAGGGGAATATACCTAAGCGGGATGATAGGCACGATAACACTAGTGGGCGCAAGCTACGAATACCTAAACAGCTACATAGCAATACTTCTTGTGGTCAGCATAATCGCACTAATCGACATTGTGCTGCTCGCATACGGACGTGTGAGCTCAACGACAGTCTCATACGCAAGGGACATAGTGGCACCAGACATTGAGTGGCCAAGAGTTGAAACCTTCTGATCTTGAAAATTATATTTTATCCATGAATAGGTAAATCAATATGACAACAACTTTGAAAGAGGAAAAGAACGTCTCAATAGACAAGAAATTGGCGGACATCAACCTAAACTTGATGGGAATCGCAAAGGGGATCCTAAGGAAGGATAAGGTTTCCAAAAAAGAGCTAGAACCGATAAAACAGCGCATTGAGGAGCTCGTGCAGATAGTAAATAAGAACAAGGGCGTGGTCATAAAGACCATACCAACAAAGAGCGCGGACGGAAAGGAGTTCTACGTGATGGGGGTGGACTCGCCGAAGAATGTTGCAGGTTTTGGCGCGCTGGTCTCGATCGAGAATAAGAACAGGGGCCTGTTTGCAGCAATGGAGTCAGACGGCAAGATAGAAGTAACGCTCACCAGAAACAAGGCAAAGGATTTTGCAAAGAAGACCGGAATGAGCCACTGGAGATAGGAAAAGTAGCCTCTTGTTATCCCTTCCTTATTTTTTATTTTATTACTTGAATCTAATCGTATCAAGGTCCATTGGCGCTCTTGCCTCGATTCTTAGCCTGTTTGCTATTCCCCTTGCCAGATCGTCGCACTTTGATTCCTCTCCGTGCATCGTGAACACCTTCTTTGGAGTCGGCCTTATGTTTTCCACAAAGCTCATCAGCTGCCTCCTGTCGCTGTGACCGGAGAATCCTTCCAGATTCTGAACCTGCATGCCGACCTTGAAGTTATGCAGCTTGCCGTCCTCGTTAGGCAAAGGCACTTCCTTTATTCCTGATTGTATCCTCCTTCCTAGGGATGATACGCTGTTGTAGCCGACGAAGAGCAAAAGGTTCTTTGGATCCTCGCTCATCGCCTTGAAATATTCCACGCTCACTCCGCCGTTCATCATTCCGCCGCTTGCCAAAACCACTGCCGGTCCCTTGTCTACTATCTCGCTCCTCTCACCTTTTGCAACCTCGAATATCTCGCTCTCAAATGGTGATCTGTTCGAGAGTATCCTGTGCTGCAGGTTGAGCTTGAGATACTCTGGATATGCAGTGTGTATCGCGCTTGCCTCAAGGAGCATTCCGTCAAGATATATCGGTGCGTCGAGTTTGTACTTCGGGTTGTTTGCAAAGTATCCTTCGAGTATGAGCATAATCTCTTGCGCCCTTCCGATAGCAAAGAGCGGTATCAACACCTTTCCTCCGTTGTCAATTGCGCGCTTGATTGCATTTATGAGGTTGAGCTCTGCTTCCTGCCTGTTTATCGTAATGTCGCTGTGAAGCCCGTTCGTTGCCTCTATGAACAGCGAATCTATCCTCGGGTATTTTGTGTCTGCAGGATCTAGCAGCCTTGTGAAGCCGAACTTCTGGTCTCCGCTGTGCACTATGTTGTACATTCCCTCCCCTATATGGAGGTGGACGCTGCTGCTTCCAAGTATGTGTCCTGCGTTGTGGTAGGTCAACTTGATCTCGTCTGTTACATTCGTGACCTCGTGGTAATCCCTTGTTATCATGTGCGAGAGCATCTTCCTTACGTCCTTCTCATCATAAAGCGGCGTTCCTCCGCTTCTTTGCACCAGCTTTAGGTAGTCGAAGTGCAGCAATGCGATTATGTCCCTTGTTGGCGGGGTGCAGTATACCGGGCCTTCGTAGCCGAACTTGAAAAGATAAGGCACAAAACCTGTGTGGTCCATGTGCGCGTGCGTAAGTATCACTGCGTCGATGTCGTTTATCGTAATATTTGCGCTGTCAAGGTACGGGAATGCCTTGTTGTCATCGCTTCCCTTATTTGCATCCTGCCCCTTTACTGAAGGTTCTGGGCTCAGTCCGCAGTCTATCAAAACCTTTGAGTGATTTGTCTCAAGAAGCAATGAGCTTCTTCCCACTTCCCTAAATCCTCCAAGTGCTGTGGCCTTTATCCACTCACTCTTCATTATCGGTCTGTTTATCCTCTTGCCTACGCTTGCAAGGAACTTTTTTCTAAATGGGCTCTCCTGAAGCAGCATCTGCCTCACTCCCTTTATTATATCGCTGTTCATTGTTGGCGTTCTGAAAACTCTCGGAACCCATTTTGTCTCAATAACTATTTTCTTTAAGGTCATTCCCCCTTTTCCGATTACCAAGCCCGGCTTGAGCGCTTCAAGGAACACCTCGCTGAATTCTGGAACGAACCTTATCCCTTCCTCATTTACTCCTGCTTCCTTTGGCACTATCTCAATTATCTTCTGCTTTGCAGTCTCAGGATCCATCAGCTTGTCTGCCTCGCTCCTAATTATCAGCTTCTTTTTTACTGTTGCGCTAATGCTCTTAACCACATTCTCATCGCTGAAGATGTATGCTATGTCCCTTACGTAAATCGCAATGTCGGGCCCTTCGAACTCGGCTTTGATAAAACCTGCATCCTTCGGAATAAGCTCCTCTATTGTGTGAAGGATGTTTTTGTTGTTCTCTAGCTTCTCTTTTTGATGTTCTTCCAATGTATCACTGACTTATCGCTATCCCCTGAAGCTGAATTCAAAATCTCCAGCGTTAGGATATTTTTTGTTGAACTGTCTTGCAAACTCCTCCGCAAACCCCGAATTCCTCATTGCTGTCTTCACCGCAATGTTGAACACTAGTTTCTGCAGCGCGCCTTCGTGCGATGAATTATTTTCCAGGGTTGTCGAGTAAATGCCCAATATCACCTGGGCATGTGCGCTCTGGATAGCCTTGGTTATGTTAGGAACTCCCATGAATTCAACAGAATTGAATTGATCTTGGCAATTACTTTGCCATCTCGTCTACTTCCTCCTTTGAGTACTCCCTGTAGCCCGTCTTTGTTATCGCAACAACGTGTATCCTATCTCCGGTCGCAGTGTCTCGCTTCATTGCGATCTTAAGCGCCTTTACGACATGCTTGCTCATCTCGGCTGTCGGTTTGTCCTTCCTGTAAACGTCTTCAAGGTAACCAAGCGCCACTGGCGAACCGCTTCCGCTCGATGTGAACTTTGATTCCTTTATGTAGCCCCCCATAAGGTCGAGGCTGTAAAGTTCAGGAGTGCCGTTGTTTAGTCCGCCAAGTATGAGCTGGACGTAGAATGGCATCATCTTGTTCTCCTGCAATATAAGTGAAAGAAGCGATGTGGCTGCTGTTGGTGAAAGCGGCCTGCCCTCGTTCATCTTGTAGAGTTCGTTTTGAACTTTGAGTATCTTCACTATGTATTCTGCGTCTCCGACCGCGCCTGCGATCGTCATTCCGAGGCCCTCATCTATCCTGTTGACCTTTATCGCTTCGTTGCTTGCAAGGAAAGTGTCAGCGCTGGCTCTTGAGTCTGCGCCAAGAAGAATTCCGTCGCTGCAAACCAGCGCAACTGTCGTAGTGCCTTTCAATACATTCTCTGACATGTCTTTATAGTCCATATTTGGCCACCTAGATTATACTAAAACAAGTAAAAAATTTAAAAAATAAACTCCCTTTAAAGTATTAAACTACCATTACCTATAAAAGGCTTGCCGTCAATTGACTCGGCATACGCAAATGTTCGGTAGACCTTGGTGATCTTTACACGATAGCTCTTGCCTATCCTTGTCTTTGTGTTCTTTATGAAGACGATCAAGTTGTTTACCTTTCCTATGCCTTCACCGTGCGGGTTCTTTGCCGCCACCTTCACATCGTACATCTCTCCTTCGTTTAGATTCTCGTCCATGTTTCCACTCCCTTTCTGCACAACAAAGCCGCCTTGGCTCCAATTGTACACACTCAAGTGTGAATTAAAGAAGGGAGTTTATAAGCATTGTGTCCAAGAAAGTCGAATGACGAAGCACTTCTACCTCGTGAACGTTAGATTTTCTATTCCGAAATTTAGGTACGCACTTCCCGGTGAGGATGCGACAGTTGTGTTCTGGCCCACAAAGAAGAGCTGGTTTATTCCGGCGGTGAGATGCAAAGTAGCGTTGAACGCCTGAAGCTGCGAAGAAGCAAGCGTAAAGGATGCGGTCGGTGAAGATACTGAATTTAGATATACCTGGAAAGACGTGGTTGATGAGGAATAAGCTGCAGCTATGAAGCTCATCTTGACGGTTGTGGCATTGCTCGCGTATACATCTATGGCCCTGACGTTCGGGCCCCACCAAAGAGAACCGAATGTTGCGTTGCACAAGAACTGGTTTGAGCATAATGTGTAACCCGGTATCCAGGTTCCCGCAGTGTAAGAGACAAGCGCGTTGCCGAGTTTCTTTGTGGCATTGGCTGTTGAGAAGACGATTGTGCTGTTGTCTTGATAGACTGGCAATCCAAAGAGGCCGCTGAGATAATTTCCAAGAGTTGTCTGCTCGGATATGTTGTATGCCTGCCTTATTACTGATACAAAAACTGCCCTGTAGTTTATCAGCCAGAAGAGGGTCACGTTTGTATAGTTCTCAACTATCGGTGAAGGATAGACGAATCCCTGTCCCTGCTGCAAATAGCTTGCGCCGACCGCAAGCGGCAAGCTCAGTGAGGGCAGAAGTTCGGTCTCGTTTACTCTTGATGTATAGCCGCTTATGATCGCCTTGTGCGACGCTGTCTGATAATACATGGAAAGTCCTAGATAGAGCTCAGGAGTGATCGCGCTGTTTCCTTGTATCGCAGGCAGCATCACAACGCTGAAGTTCCCAGGTATGCTTCCAATCTGGGAATACGCAAGAGGTATTGTTGGGGTCACGAATGCCGAACTGATGAACTGGCTTGCAAATGGTATGCCAGCATATTCAATCAATATAAGTATTGCAATTATCGCCGCGTATTTTCTCTCCGTGTGGATAAGTTCAGGCTTCTTTGACTTTGCCATTCCCACTATCTCCTTGAATCCATAAGCTGCAAGTATTGCAAGAGCCAAAGTGAAGATCATGTCGAATCTTGCAGGCTCTCTTATGAGGTTGAAGAATGGAATGACTCTGTATATTAGGTAGATTCCCGGAATGCCTGAGGGCGTTGCGGTTAAAGAAAGCGACCCGAGTTGCAAATAAGGTCCAAGTGCAAGCCATCCAAAGAGCACGAGAGCTGCGACCCATGGGAGTATATTTGAGGTCTTGTTCTTTCTCCACTCATACCATATTCCGAGTATTGCAAGTATTCCTGCAACGTAGCCGATGTAAGATATCCTCTCTATCGGATCAACTGAGTATATTGAATTGTAAGAATTGGAGAGCCATCTGAAGAAGTTGTTATAGGGGCTTGGCAGGAAGAAAGATGAAATTGGATCGCTCCAGAGCATGTTGTGCGCAACGTCATTGAGCTGGCCGCTTGCTGCGCCCAGAGTGCCGTTAGTGAATGCGCTAGATATGGGAAGCAGGAAAGGTGAGCCAATTATTAGTGTGAGTATTATCATGGCGACAAATGAGAGCGCAAACTTCCTGTTGAAGATCTCAACCCTTCTTGTCTTGCTTAGTGCGTATATCACAAGAAGCATTATGATAAAGAGCGCCGTGATTATTCCCTGTTCAGGGTCTCCCATAAAGAGCAGGAAGACAAAGCTCACCGCTGCGCCCAGTGAATAAATGAGCTTCTTATCCTTGATCATTAGAAGGAAGAAGAGTATGAATAACGGGAGGAACTCTATGTTGGTCCAGTTGATGTGGCCAGCAAAAGCCTGGGCCAGGTGCATTGGACTGAATGCGAATATCAATCCTGCGATGAATGCGGCGTACTTGTTCTTGACAAGATAATCAGCAAGCAGGTACATGAATAAGCCGCAGAGCATGAACGATATGAAGAAGATTATGTTGTAGGAGAATACCAGATTGACTGCCTGGAATGGCAGGCTGATGAATGCAGAAATTGGCGAGAGCGTCTGGGTCACAAGACTTGCACCGACTGGATAGTAGAGCAGCGGTGTGAAATAGATGGAAGTGTGCAGGGTTAATGTTGCATAGCCTACCCACCACATGTTCCACAGATTCTGGTATAGATCTCCAGCCCCGTTAACTGTGGTGTGCGCTATGTTGGTAACTATCGGCCAGAAAACTACCAGCGATATTGCAAGGTAGATTAGAAGTATCGGCAGATACTCCTTTATCATGGCTGCAAGATTGGAGTGCGAATGGTTTGCGCTGTGCTCTTCCATAATATTCAGCTGTGTCATTTTCAACAAATGGTTTTTAAGCACAAAGTGCTTTATACTACCAATTTGTCAAACTAGATAAGTAATGCAAATATTTAAATCGAAAGGTTCTTTGATGAATGAAGTAGAACAGGAGTCTATTGGGAGGCGGGCTACACGCACTTTTTTTGCTAGCGTTGTGGGCAAGGTACTTGCGCTTATAATCACGACCGCAACATTCATAGCGGTCGCAAGGCTGCTCGGACCGAGCAGCTACGGAATCTACACAATAGCCATCGGATATGCTGCACTCATCGGCGCTGTGAGCCACTTCGGGATAGCATCGTACTTCGACAGAAACATCTCGTCAATGAGCTACAGGAAGGACATGAAGGGAATGTCGCGTGTGATATCGAATGGCTACGCGGTGATAGTGCCGATAGCAGTTGCGCTGGCTCTTGTGGGCATAGCGCTGAGCGGCTGGATAGCGAGCAGCTTCCTTGCGAACTCAGGCATCCAGAGCCTTACGTTGGTGCTTATATCGATAGACCTACTCTTCGCGACAATATGGGGAACATCGTATTCGGCGCTGATAGGGCTCGGAAGGGGCAAGCTCGCATCGATATCGCTTGTAGCCCTGGGGCTGATACAGCTGGTGGTGGGGGTCGGACTCATATACACTGGCTACGGGGTGAACGGCGCGATAGTCGGCCTGCTGGTCGGCGACTTCTTCGGGTTTGCAATCATAACATACTACACGCACGCGTCACTCAAGAGGTACGGGAAGCTTGAACTAAGAATTCCAAAGATTGGTGATATTAGGGAAACACTCGGGTTCGCGCTGCCTTTGGCGGGCAACAATTTCCTTCTAATTGGGGTGGTCAGTTTTGGCACCCTCTTCCTCAGCACATACGCGCCAAATTACATTGTTGGAAATTACGGCACTGCGCTCAAGGGCCTCGGAATGATGAATGTGATATACGGCACGCTGGCGATTGTGCTCATCCAGGCTTTCTCTACCGTGATTTCAGTAAGGAAAAAACATGGTGAAGTCTTAACCGCCTATAACAAGACCATAGCATATTCACTTCTATTGAACCTGCCGATAATTGTGTTTGTGGGGGTATTTGCCACACCGCTGGTGTACATTTTTCTGACAGCTAAATATTCTCTCGCCCCGCTCTATCTGATAATAATCGCTGCAGGCACATCATTTATGGTGATGAACTCGTTCACGCAAAGCTTCTACATCGCATCAGGGAAGGTAAATGCCCTGCTCAAAATGTCATTAGCCATTGTCATAGTCGAGCTTGTAAGCATGTTCATACTCGTGCCGCGCTTCACCGCAACCGGAGCGATAGTCACGCTCTACATAATAGGCAACATAGCCACTTTCATCCTATACGTTGCAAGGCTAAGGAAGGACTTCGGGATACGGCCTGACTTCAGGAAGATTCTGAACCTCTTCGTGTGCAACATCGTTATGGCAATGCTCCTCTCCACAATCCTCCTGCTTGGCAACCACGTGGCGGAGATAGTCGTGGGGCTCATAGGGATGATTGTAATCTACCCACCGCTCCTGGTCATATTCAGGGCGGTGGATGGCGAGATGCTAAAGGAGCTTGACCACCTTGTCGCCATGATACCGGTTGTCGGCAGAACGGCAAGGCAGTTGGACAGGTACATGAGATTTTTCCTGCGGATATTCGACATTAGGTGATAGGATGGCGCGTTACAATGACACTACGGTTATACTTCCCACTTACAACGAAGGCAAGAACATAGGCAAGCTGGTAAGCATATTGCTCGATAGTTATCCCAACATAAGCATAATAGTAGCTGACGACGGTTCAGAGGACTCGACGCAAGAAGTTGTAAGGAAGATATCGCGGCTCTACAAGAACGTCAAGCTTTTGAACAGATCGGCAAAGGGACTGGAAAGAGGGCTTACTAACAGCGCTGTCGATGGAATATTGATGAGCAGCACGAAGTATGCTATTGTGATGGATGCAGACATGCAGCACCCACCCAAAATTATTGCAGAGATAAAGAAGGGATTGGAGCTGGGCAACGCGCTTGTAGTCGCTACAAGAAAGGAGGTTCCGGGATGGGAGATGCACAGGAAGATAATATCTAAACTGCTCATTGGAGTCGCTTATGTTGTTCTTGTGTCAAAAGGGAGGGCAAGATGCAAGGACATCTTCTCCGGATATTTCGGGGTGGATAGATCATTTTTCACAAAGACATATAACAAAAACAAACATCGCTTTGTAGGCAGGGGGTACAAGATACTCTTTGATCTGCTCAAGTGCATAAACGATTCGGTCAGGGTGTACGAGGTTCCATTTACCTTCAACGTCAGGACCGCGGGAGAATCGAAGGCATCTGCAAAACAAGTAATAGCGCTCTTCGAATCCTTTACCAGCTAATTTATATATTATAATGTTATAACATTATAATACATGATTTGATGGCGAGAAAGACCAAAGCTCAGAAGAGAAAATATACGACCATAACCATACCCACTCCGTTGTTCGAGCGGATGAAGGTCGGAATAGATGGTACAGGCTTCTCTTCGGTATCCGATTATGTTACGTTTATATTGCGAGAGACTACTGCAAAGCTTAACAGCGCGAAGATGAAGAAAGGAAAGGGAAGTAAAGAAAAAGACGAGATAATTGACAAGCTCAGGGCACTTGGTTATATTTAGTGATTTTATGGCAAAAATTGATAATATCAAGCAGATAGCACAAATGCTCTGGAAGAACCAGGGAGAGGCGAATTGGGAGGCTCTTGCAAAGTCTCTCAAGAAGGGAAACGTGAAATATTACAAGGTATTCTTCGAGAAGAAAAGCAAGCTCAATAAGATAGAGGACCTGCGAAAATCGTACGCAGAACTCTACGATTCCAAGTATAAGACAGTTTCGAAGATACCTATCTTCAAAAAAGGGAAACAAGGAATGGAGGGGGCAACAATATACCTCAAGGGCCTGTCGGTAAATAACAAGAAGTGATCATATGATAAAACAAGACTTGAAAGGGCTAACTGAGAAGAGCATATATGTTATAAGGGAAGCGAAAATAAAGTTTCCAAAGATTGCCGCGCTTTGGAGCATGGGAAAGGATTCAACGGCCATGCTTGCACTGGCAAGGAAAGCGTTTTTGGGAAAGGTACCGTTCCCAGTAATCCATATCGACAACGGAATAGATTTTCCCGAGACATACGAGTTCAGGGAGGAACTTGCAAAGAAATGGAATCTTGACCTCATCGTTGCAAAGAGCAAGATAAAGCCCGAGCTATCTGGATTTGCGTGCTGCGGCGCCAACAAGACCGTGGAATTGAAAAAGGTAATGAAGGAGCATGGGTTCGATGCGCTAATCGTCTCGATAAGAAGGGACGAGCATGGAATCAGGGCTAAGGAGAGGTACTTCTCGCCAAGGAACGAGAAGTTCAAGTGGAACTACAAGGAGCAGCCGGCAGAGCTATGGGACGACTATTCCTCGAAGTTGGACGCAAAGGGACACGTAAGGATACATCCGCTCCTGGATTGGAACGAGATAGATATTTGGAACTTTGTTAGGAAGGAAAAGGTTCCTGTGAATCCACTCTACTTCGCAAGGGATGGGTACAGATACAGGAGCCTGGGATGCACCCACTGCACCGTGCCGCTCAAGTCCAACGTGAAGAATCTCAACGGAATAATAAAGGAACTTGAAACGACGACAATAGAGGAAAGGGCGGGACGTGAACAAGACAAGGAAAAAGAGTACGTGATGCAGAAGTTAAGGAGCCTAGGGTACATGTGATTGAATGATTGTCAAGAACATAACACTGTTAGGTCACAAGGATCATGGTAAATCAACATTGATTGGTAATCTACTAATACAAACAAAATCCGTAACGGAAGCCAGGATAAATGACGCTAAGAAAATAAGTAAGCAGTTCGGAAGACAATTTGAGCCAGGGTACATACTTGACAGCTTCTCAGAGGAGAGGGAGAGGGAGATGACCATAGACACCACCAGGGCGGAGATGGTTTACAAAGATCTCGCCTTTGCATTCATCGATGTTCCTGGACACGAGGAGCTTATAAAGAACATGATAAGCGGTGCCTCATATGCAGAGATTGCGCTGCTCCTTGTATCGGCAAAGAAGGATGAGGGGATAATGGATCAGACTAAAAGGCATATCTTCATTGCCAGAATGCTCGGGATAAAAAAGCTCATAGTTGCGGTAAACAAGATGGACCTCATAGATTACAACAAGGAGATATTTGATGGAATTGCAAAGGAACTCAAGAGTTTCATAGAAAAGGTCGGGTTTGAAGGATCGAAGGTTTACTTTGTACCCATTTCCGCATACAACGCCGACAACCTGATAAAGAAGAGTCAGAAGATGAAGTGGTACAAAGGAGCTACTTTAGTCGAGCTTCTTTACAAACATGCGAAAGAGGAAGGAACCAACATGGACGGTATGCCGATGAGAATATTGGCTCAGGGCGTGATAGATCTAGAGCACCAGACTGTCGTAGGTAAGGTGATAAGCGGCAAGATTGCAGTCGGCGAACGGATAAAAGTACTGCCGGTAGGCTCTATGTCAACCGTGAAGACTATAACTGTAAAGGGAAAGCGCGCAAAAAGTGCAAAGACTGATGATGATGTTGCGCTCAAGCTCGACAAGAAAGTGGGAGATGACATAAGAGGCTCGGTGATCTGCACTGCAAACAGCAAGCAGCAGCTCAGCGGCAGCCTGAAATCATTGATATTCGTGACAGGCCCGATAGGCACCACAGCAAAAATAAGGTTCAATGGAGTCAACGTAAATTGCAAGAAGATAACTATGCTCAAAAACATCAACACAGCGACAGGCAATGCTATCAAGAGCAAGATTGTAGCTCCCCTTAATGCGATGGAGGCAAAAATAGAGCTTGAGAAGAAGATTCCGATCGAGAAATTCGACGACGTTAAAGAATTGGGCAGATTTGTGCTCTATGACAAACTCGCATTTGTCGGGATAGGGATAGTGATCTAGCGGAAGTACTTGAGTATTAGCGGTGCGATGTCGGTTACTTTGACCCCGCTTGCCTTCATTCCCTGAATCTTTGGGTACATGCCAAATATTCCGAACTTTGTGTGGTCTCCGCTCTTTGCGCGCTCGGGCTTCATGAACATCGATTTGAGAGAGAAGAACTTAACGTCCATGGTGTAGCTCTCCTTTATCTCTGCCATTATGTCTGGAGCGATGAACTTGTCGGTCTTGCCGTAATACGAATCAGCATCAAACACATTTACGAAAAGGCTGTCGCCCTCCTTGCTCTTTGCCTTTCTGAGCTTCTCTATTATTTCCCTCTTGAGTTTTTGTTTCTCAGACGCCTTAACGGTTCCCTTTTCGAATCTGCAGTCGTTTATCCAAATCGTTCCCACTACAAGGTTTGATATTGCAGCGAACGCCTTTGTCTTTGACATATCCAGATCGTAGAGGTGGATATGAGTGTAATCATCCTTGGATATCTTTGAGAAAAGCGTTGCTGATATGTTGAAAACCTGCTTCTTGAGCTGATGGGGCATCTTATCGTAAACTTTTCTGAGCTTGGTTGTTAGCAGTTTCTCTCTTATTGCATATCGAATCGACATCTTTCCAGACTTCGCAGGTCCTTTGAGGTCTTTTTGCACCGATTCCTTGAAAGATGCAAAACCATGGTCGATAAGGAACGTGTTGATAAGGAACTTCTCCCTTATTGGCTGGGCGCCGTGGTCTGATACGATTAATACCTGTGCATCCTCTTCTTTTGCCCGCTTGGTTATGTAATCTATGAACTTTGATATCTCTGTGTAAAGGGGCATTATGTACTTCTCATGCTCTGGCTCGTTGAGGGATGCGTGTTGCATCCTGTCGGTCTCCGTGAAGCAGACGTATACGAAATCGTAATCCTTCTCTTCAAGCATCTCCTTTGCTATCTGCGCCCTCTTTCTAATCGCTTCTGTGTATATCGCTGAGCTCCTCTCAAGGCTCAGCTTATCGTTCATCATCTCCTTCTCAATGTCTGGCTCGCCGTGGAAGTTGTGCTTCTTCATAAGGCTCTCGAGCTTCGGGGAGTTGGATTTTGATTTGAGCGGGAAGCCTGTTATCATGTCCACATTGCCGCTCTTTGGCAGCCTGACAACTGTTGCAGGGGTTATTACAAGGCACCTCTTTCCTAATTGGCCCAGTTTCTCCCAGACCGGAGGTACCTTCTCTGGGTGGTAGAATGCAACATCGATAGCATAATCCTTCTTCATGTAAAAGAAGTCAGGAACTCCGTGCTTTGCCGGATTCAATCCGGTGTATATCGATGGCCAGCTAGGTCCTGTCATCGGCGGCATAGTTGATTCAAGGTCTACCATTGTACCTTCAGAGAAGAACTTGTCGTATCCATGAAAATGTCTTAACTTCTTTATGATCCAAAGCGGGGCCGAATCTATGCCTATGAGGTAAAGCCTCCTCCTTTTGCCGCCCTTTCTTTCCAAAAAAGCACCTTTATCAACTTATTTAATACGCCTATTTAAGCCTGAGGGATTGCCTTTTATAATTTTAGAAACCACTATACCCACAGGGGGTACATTGGAGGACGGTGAGCGCAACTTCTTCACAGATGTCGCGCAGAATTACGACAAGCTCAGCAGATCGCTGACCGCAGGTCTAGACAATCTCTGGAGAAGGCAGGCGATCGAGTTTGCAGACGGCTTGGCAGGCGCGAAGATTCTAGACGTTGGTACAGGAACGGGAAACATAGCGGTAATGATAGCAAAAAGGAACAAAGATTATTCGGTTACCGGGATAGATTCGAATGCCGAGATGCTCGGAATCGCAAAGATGAAAAGCAAGGGGCTGAAAAATATCAAGTACCTGCACGGCGATGTGGAATCGCTGAAGTTGAAGAGCAATTCATTCGACGTGGTTGTCTCCGCATTCTCTCTAGGAGTGTTCGAAGACCTTCCCAAGGCCATAGAGGAGATGCACAGGGTGCTCAAGCCAGGAGGCAAGCTCATACTGCTCGACATTAACAAGGGCAGGAACAAGTTCTTTACATCCCTTCTGGGAGCTTACCAGCTTTTCAGCCTCACTCCCGCATTTAGCGGAGACATGAGGAGAGAGATCAGCACATACATACACAGCAAAAGAATCAAGATAGACAAGGAGATGCTTAACGATGTTCTCGCACAGAAGGGTTTTAGGGAAATAAATGCATGGGACCACAGCTTTAGAACTGTATTCATAATTACTTGTGTGAAATAATGCAAAGCTTTCCTGAAGAGGTAATGGAACGCCTGCTAAAGAGATATCCCGATTACAAAGACACAATGCTCAACTTCTCAACACCCACTGAACTTCTAATCGCAACGATCCTCTCGCCACAATGCACTGACAAACAGGTGAACAACGTAACAAAGGAGCTGTTTGGCAAGTACAAAAGCTTCAGAGACTATGCCAATGCGAACACAAAGGAGCTCAGCGCGGACCTCAGTGGTATAAACTACTATAAAACAAAGGCAAAACACGTAATAGAGACTGCAAAGATAATTGAGAAACAGTTCCATGGAAGAGTGCCAAGAACTGCTGGGGAACTAATGATACTGCCAGGAGTAGGCAGGAAGGTGGCAAATGTTGTCTTGACAAATGGATTCGGGATAACTGAGGGAATTGCTATCGACACGCACTGCATAACAGTGGCTAACAGGCTCAGGCTCACTAGGAGCAAAAACCCACTGAAAATAGAGAAAGACTTGATGCGCAAGATACCGAAAAGATATTGGCTCAATGCCTCCAATCTGTTCATAACTCTCGGACGCGATGTGTGCAGAGCAAATAGGAAGGATTGTGCGCATTGCGTTCTAAATGACATCTGCCCATCAAGCAATGTTAAAATGAAGGACGGATTTTATGATATAGCACTTTCTGAATAGTAATTGGATAATAAACGAATTTACACATTAGATTTATAAAGGGGGATTTGCAATAGCCTAGTGTAAATTCAGTGAGTTAAATGAAAATTTTCGTAAACTCCAATAAAACAGTAATAGTGGAATCTGGAGGAAAAGATAATTGCCCAAGAGCAATAATCTCTGAAGGCACTATGAAATTTGCAGATGATTATTATGGTGAGGTAAGAATTAGGAAATCTGTTCTTGCAAAAGTAGTAGAGTTGTAAATAGTGAGCTAAATGAAAATTTTTGTAAACTCCAATAAGACGGTAATAGTGGCGTCCGGCGGAAATAATAATTGCCCTAGATGCGTATCAACTTCAAATATGGCGAAGTTTAAGGACGATTTCTACGGGAAAATTAGGATAAGCAAGAAAGCAACAAAGTTGCTATTCTCCACATTGCAATAGGTCCATCTTTCCCACAATACCTATAATAGCTTAGCGCGCACTACGTCCTTATACTGTACGGTAAACTTCATGTCAAAATCCCTTACGCCTAAATTGCCAAAGACTATTTTTGTGAGTACAAAGTAGCTTATCTCTGCCCCCCTCAGAAGCTTTCGTAGCTTTGCAACAAATGATTCAGCGGCATCACCATCAGCAAAATTCATCAACAATAAAATGCCCTGCGGGTTAGAAATATCGCACATGAAAGTATAATTGGTGTGCTTATTTTCAGAATTTTTAACCATATCTAAAAACCACATACCTCGTGATTCGAAGTAATCTGTTTCATTCACTATCTTTATCCTGATAAGAACACTAAAAATATTATGCGGCTTGCCTTCGTAATAAGTCAATCGTGTAAGTATATTAGTCTTTTTTAGCCGGTCATATGCGTATAATATATGCGGCAATCCGTGTTTGAACTTCTTTGCAATACCGCTAAATTCCATCCTACCCTCATTATGGAGCCCCATGAGTATGTGCTCGTATGTATCTGGAATGTGAAATTGCTCGATAAGCTTTTTACCCAGTGGAAAGAATCCATACATGCGAGTTATATTCAGTAAGTCAGAAGTGACCTTGTATTTATGGAGCTGCTTCCCTAACTCTATAACAAATCTATTAGCCCCATCATAGTTTCTCGCAACTGCATACATCACTACATCATATTCGCCATGCAACATACCAACGAACTGCGGGATGTAAGAGCGCCCCGCTGCTCTAGAAAGTTCTTCAGCACTCGGTGAGCCGTCCAAGAATTTCAGGAATATGATGAATTCCTCAAACCCCAGCTCAGGCAGGTTGTCGATAACCTTCTCCAGTATTCCTTTTTTGTTGTATGTCCTAGCCTGTTTTACAAACTCCCATCTCCACAGTTCTTCTATACCTATCTCCGCTGTGAAGTGCAGATCATATTCTTTCACTAATTCAGCGAACAGCATTTGTGCTGTAGATTTCGGTATTTCAAGGAGTTTCGCCAAGTTGCTGTTGCTTGTTCTGGCGTTTATTCCGAGTATTTTAAGCATCTTAATCTTAAGTTCCTGCCTCTTTTGGGGCTCTATTATTCTAGGCATATTTCTTTATTGAAACGTAACCTTTTAATCATTTCGGTCGTATTCAATATTTTTAATGATTTTATTTAGTATTTGCTTATTTATTTGTTCAATTTCTTCTAGTCGTTAATAAGAAGAGGAAAGTTCATATTATCTTTGGGATTTGGGCATGGGAACTTACGTAGCCAAAACTTACACGTTAGGCACTGATTTTCTTCACTCCCTGAAGAACAACCCCCAGAAGGTAAGTTCCCAAACCTCTCCCTCATTTTATAAGTCCTTTATCAAAAGATTCTCAAGATCAAAAGTCATAAAGAAATCCTACCTGTGTT
>JBOGSA010000019.1:0-16630 GCA_050749785.1 Candidatus Micrarchaeales archaeon
GTTTTATGCTCTCAATTCAGATAAACGCGATTATTTTTGGTATGGCAAGCTTTCTACTACAAAACATAATGCCTTATTTTGGAATCTATATCATATTGCCCTCAGCAATTGTAATGTTCTTCACACTTATTGAAATGGGTTCGGACCACATCGTCGAGAGGGCGTATCTAGAAGAGTTAAGACAATCCGGTTTTCAGGTATTTTGATTACAGAGGTATTTACTGTCATTTACCATCGAAGCTACACAGGCCCTAAAGCCCCATGTTCCTTGCCTCCATGCTCTACAACTTCTAAGGAAGATTTATATATCAGTAAGAATATCTTACTATTATGGAAACGGAAACTATGGAAATAACAAAGGCAAGCTCCAAGGGCCAAATAGTCATCCCAGAAAGGATTAGGAAGCGACTTGGGATACAGAAAGGCAGCGTTTTTGCAATAACATCAAAAAAGACCATGATAGTAATGAAGAAACTTGATGCAAAGATGGGCAAGTCTGATTTAAAAACCCTCAAAGCGGTTGAGGAGGCCTGGAAAGACATGGGGCATGGTAGGTACAAGGTTCTAAAACCCAACGAATTCTCAAAAGAGTTGGCCAGATGGTAATCGAACGGGTAATACTAACTGAAAAATTCGAAAAAGACGTAAAGAAATTAAGAGATAAAAGGATAAAGGAGCGCATAGACTATGAAGTCAAGCGGCTTTGCGAACGCCCCAATGCCGGCAAGCCATTGGAGTACAGGCTAAAGGGGGAGAGAACCATTAGAATCAAACCCTACAGGTTAATATATGCGGTTCAGGGAACAAATCTAATCCTGCTGCGATTTGAACACAGAAAGGAGGTATATGATTAGCACCACCTGCCATCATACCCCTAATGTGCATGCTTTGAATACCTATGCATTGCAATATAATAGTAAAAGTGATCTAAATGAAAGGAAAAGTAAAGATGTTTAACTCAGAGCGAGGCTTTGGGTTTATTACAGGAGAAGATGGAAAGGATGTGTACGTGCACAGCACTTCCGTTCAGGGCGGAGCAACACTTGTTGTTGGCGACGAAGTAGAATACGAAGTTGAAGCTGGTGACCGCGGACCTCGAGCAAAGAACGTAAAGAAACTCTGATTTTCGAATCTGATTTTATTTTTTAAATTCTTTTTTAAATTTAACTTAGTTTAACTCGGTGGGATGATGTCATCCATACTCTTTAATTATTATTGCGTACACCTATTATTGGGGTTTAATGCTCATCGGTTTCATCTTCACTGCAGTGCTTGCGATAGCTCTTGCATCCCTTGTTATATCTGTATTAGTTACAAGGAAAGACTTGGCTAGAAGCATAGCCAAACACATTGACGGACGCACAATACTAGTACTAATCGGCGTACTTCTTTTCTTTTTGATATTCTCCCTTCTCTTTGTCAGTCCAGCCGAACAGCTCTACTTTGATGAGAATATCTATCAGGGAATAGCAATGAATATTTTGGCCCATGGCAATGCCTTATGGTGCCAGTATGGAACTGGTTATCTTCAGACATGCTTTAGCAACGCAGTCTATCACGACCTTATTGGTTATCCGTTCCTTCTTTCGATTGCCTTTGCGATATTCGGAATCGGGATCCAGACCGCATATGCAATGCAGCTATTCATCGGTGCATTATCAATAATTTTCTTTTTCCTCCTTTCCTCGATGCTTTTTGATAAGAAAAGCGCAGCTGTTGCATCTACTATAATCTTCTCCCTCATTCCGCAGCTCTTCATCTGGTCTAGGACCCAGGCAATACCCGATCTTGCGCTGATGGCGTTTGCAACACTTACCTTTTTCCTGTTCGTATTGTTTGTTCGAGAGACGAAGCTGAGTCGATTCATACTCTTCATGAGTTCCCTCACGCTTACGGTTTACATGAGAATAGAGGGAATACTACTGATACCGATATTCCTGATTCTCTTTTTCGTCTATAGTGATGATGGCATAGTTAACACCGCAAAGCACCGACTGAAAATTGCAATAGAAGCTATCAATACGAATACGAAACTGCTCCTGGCGCTTCTCTTCTTCATTGTACTGATAATTCCGGATGTATATTACCTGAGCCTTCAGGGGGCCAATCCCTCTTACGGGCAAGATGGAGTAGGACAACAGGTATTCTCAATTGCAAACTTCCAGAGCAACTTCCCTTCAAATGTGCTCTTCTTCCTTGGAAATTATAATGCAGTTTACCAGTTCCCGCTGGTCTTCCCAGTTGAAACTACCGCTCTTGCGGTGGTTGGTATGATAATGATTTTAATAAGCGGTAGAAAAAATAAATTTGGGCTTTTGCTACTGCCTTTGATCTGGCTTGGCGCATACCATCTCTTCTATGATTTCTTCTATGCAGGCGCAGCCACATTTGGCGTTGATGACAGATTCATGTTGCAGATAGTCCCGGGTCTTGCGCTTCTCGGTGGCTTTGCAGTTTCCGAACTTGGCGAAAGAATAGGTAAACTGAGAAAGAGCGTAAAGCTAAACTACCTGGTATACGGTGTCATAATGATTGGCGCAGTGATATATCCGTTCATTACACTCATACCGAACATAACTCTCAAGCCTTCCGATATGCCCCAGCAGACTGTTATATATGACGCACTAACGTTCTTCTACAACAACTACAACAAGGTGCCGACTAATTGCCTGGTCTATACGTTCACCCCTGACCTCTGGTTTGAGTTTAACAAAAGCGCAGCACAGATAACCTATCTCTCATCGAGTGATGGCCAGTTCCTGAACAATACGAAGAGCTACAGCTGCAGCGTTGTTGATTTCGGATACTGGTGCAATGTGCCGCCGTATAGGGGCACGACCTGCAGTGACATACTAAAGAACTACAATCTTGCGCCTCTTGCGATACAGAACAACACGGGCAAGGGCGAGAGCTTTGCTTTCTACCAGATTGTTAACAAAACTTAGACTCTTAATGAAAGTTATCCGCGGCGTCTCTTCAATTTTATTCCGAATCTTCCAAGAGATAGGCTGGAAATTATAACTACATTAACTATGACTAAATAGACTGGAAATGCAACCGCAGAAAATGTCCATGCGGTTATTGCACCGAATGCGCTAGCAGCATTGAAAAGCCCAGCAGTAAACGGAGCCAATCCTTCACTCTCCGGATGATACAACGCCTTTGCGATAGTAGGCACTGCAGCCAATCCATCGCTTGCAATCGCAAATACTATGGCGATGTTAGGATTTGCGGTAATTCCCCAAAGTAAGAGGGCCAATAAAGACAATATTCCACACGTATAGTCGAATTTCGAAAGCTTCCAAGAAGCCTTTTTCACTATGAAAGATGCAATAAATATCAAAAGTGGAGCAAAGCCCGACATAAAGACGGGCAAGACCGACCATCCGACGCCGTTTGATATCGCAGCTGCAGTTGCGATAAGTGGGGCTATTGACCACATAAACCAACTTACTCTGTTTGGCTTTACTTTTCCTTTTAGCATGGCCCTTACATAAGAGACAACAGCTATCAATTGCACAATTGCCCCAACAAAAACAAGATATTGTAAAAACATGATAAAATCCAATTTCAAGGTCCATCTTTTGATAGAATTATCTGCCAAGAAGGTATAAATCTACTCGCAACGTTCAAAATCGATTTCCTTTGCAAGCTCAACTTAGACACAAACTATTTAAACTTTAGATGAGCCTTCAAATCATGGGAGTGTCGTTTAAGGAAAAGGTTTCTACAGAGGCTAATTCGTTAAAGCAGATTGGAAACATTTTTCAGTCGATTGTAAGAGATAAAGCATCAGTTTTGGGACACAAAGCTGTCGAATTTACACAGCGCATACCACATGAAATCAGTCACCTTGCTTCAAGGGGTGACGCTCTTGCACTAAACGGCTGCAGTGCATGCGGTAATCCGATATGCGCAGTGACCGCGGCAGCATTCACACTGGCTCCAGTATTCTATATCTTAAAGGACAACATAGCCAACTTCGTAAAAGGATAAGACTTCAGATGTTGTTGAGCCTTGCCTTCATCTCTTCAATTCCTATCTTTGTCGTAAGTAGCGGTATCTTTTCTATCTGCGCGATCTTCACCGCGAGCTTGTCTATGCTTTCTAGGTTCTCGATAACCACGATCCTTGGCTTTATCGGCGCAACCCTTATGACCACCATCGGCGAGCGGCCTGTGCTCACCTGCGAGAAGATGAATGCCCTCTCGTTTGTTGTGCCGAAGAGCTTCGGGTATTCGCTCGGCGCGATTTCAAGTATGACCCTAAGGCTGTCTAGCAGCGTGTATCCGAACAGCTTTATGCTGTCAAGGTAGTTTGGATTTGCTATTATCTTGGCGTCTATTATTCTTGCGAAGTCTACCCCGCTTATCGGCGCGGAGAAATCGTGCAGAGTGTAGAACGATTCAGGGCTTCCCTTTGGAAGGTTGAATTTCTCTAAGTTCCTTCTCACCTCTCCTCCATGCATGTCATCAATCACAAAGAGCGCTGTTATGAACCTCTTTATTATGCCCACTCCTGGGCTCATCCTCCTGTTGCCCTCGTAGTCGCTTATAGTTGAAGTGGATATCTTGAGGTGCTTTGCAAGCTCAATTTGCGATATTCCGAACAGTTCCCTCCACTTCTTCATCGTGGTTCCGGGCGTGTCCGAGAGAGCTATTTCCCCCGCAATCCTCTCCTGAAGGCTGTCCATGCTAACTAATTGGAAGCAAGTATTAAAATAGAGTGCGACGAAGTCGCATTAGACAAATGTGTCCACTTAATAGGAAGCTTTATAAATCCTCAGCTTCAAATGTTTTTTCACTCGCAGATAAGATTCAACTTCCACTCCCCACAGAATCTTATCTGCCGTATCCTTTTTCATCTATCTATTTCCTTCCTTTAGTGGAACCCTTCTTGCCCACTCCCTTGTAGAGCTGGTCGAGCTTCTTCTTGTCCTGGGCAGGCGCGACTTGCGGGCTCTTTGGCTTCTTTATTATGCCGTATATTATCAGTATTATTCCGGCAATGAAGAGTATGAAGACCGTCAGTCCGATTCCAAGAATGTAGGCCCCCTGAGAGCTTATGTTTGTGGAGATGTCCGAGGTAACATTCACAGTTGCGCTGATGTTTCTTGGATTGTAGAAGAGCGCGTAGTAGGTTCCTGCAGGCAGAAGTGTGACATTCTTTGTTATGTATGCGCCGCTTGGCGTACTATTTGTGAGTTGTGAATAAGGGAAAATCCCGACAGTGGAGTTAGGCAGTATCTCATAGACTCCGTTGCCAAACAGCCTCGTTGCCCACTGAGAGAGCAGCAAGCTGCTATTTGCGTATGAATCAAGGGTCTTGAATGCACTGCTGTTGGCGAAGTAGAAGTTTACAGCTGAAAGCGACTGGAATCCGACCACCATGAAGCCTGTCTGGTTTAGGTAGAGGGACTTAAACGCGCTCTGGTGAGAAAGTACCACAATGTTTTGGTTTGCGAAGTTTGCAACTCCGAGAAGCGCATTTGGTATCGCAATGCTTCCGATTATGAATGCTGCAAGCACGACTATTACCCCGATTATTATGATTTTCTTGTTCATACTTCCACCAAACTTTTATATACTTATGATAGATATGATTACTATTTAAAGTTTTGGAACTGTGTTGCTCATGGGAATAATGAAAACAGGGATACAGGGACTTGACGCAATGCTCTACGGGGGCATACCGGAAGGAGACCAAGTCGTGCTCGCAGGCGGTCCGGGAGCGGGCAAGACGCTGATGGCCTTTGAGATACTTTACAGAAATGCTAAGATGGGCGAATCAGGTGTGTATTTCTCCCTTGAGGAGGATCCGCAGAGGGTATTGCAGAACGCAAAATCCGCATTCTCAGAGCTTAGCGACATAGACGAGATGATAGAAAAGAAGAAGCTGGTAATAGACGGAAGGGCGCCTACCGAAAAGCTTGCTGGATCTGATCCAAGCGGTTATGAATTCGGGAAGGTGGTGTCGGATATAGAGGACATAGTCAACCAGATACACGCCACAAGGGTGGTAATTGATTCAGCATCGATACTCAGCCTTCTTATAAACGACCAGGTCGCATACAGGAGGTCTATGATGCAGCTCATAACCGACATGCGAAGGCTCAATGTAACTACAATTCTCACAATGGAGGCTGCGACCCCTGAGAGGAGCAAGCTAGAGTTCAAGCCTGAGTTCTTCATCTTCGATGGCATAATCTCAATGTACCAGACAGGCGAGGCGGAGAAGAGGACACGCGCAATGGAGATAATAAAGATGCGGGGCACAAAGCACAGCTTCGTAACCACCCCGTATGACATAACCAGCGCAGGATTCAAGGTCTATTCAGCAGAGGACGCATCGCTGTACTAAAGCTGGTGCAATGCCAAATAAAAAGATTGAAACAGAAAACGCGCGCAGGCTCAAGCTCTACGCAGCGATAACAATAATCCTTGTAATGGTTGCTATGGCAGTTTCGATACTTCCAAAGGGGACAAAGTTGCAGCAATGCGATTCCATACTCATATCTCAGAACAAGAACGTATGCCTTTACACGCTTGCAACATCAACTGACAACCAGAGCATCTGCCAAGATGTCCAAGGAGGGCAGCAGTCGACCTGCTATACATCCGTCGCGGTCGGAACGCTCTCGCCCTCAACATGCGCCAAAGCGGGAAGCAGCGCGAATGTTAGCGAGTGCACGATTCAGGTGGCACAAGCGACCAACAACTCCGCATTATGTTCGAACATCAACCCACAGTATTCTGATGGCTGTTATCTCATAATGGCGGTGAAATTAAACAGTCAGGCGCTGTGCGCAAGCGTCATCAATCAGACCTCGCGAGAATCATGCAGCTCTGCTGTCGACATAGATCTTGCATCATCTACCCGCATCGCAAGCTACTGCGCAAATACATCTACAACCACGAACAAGACAATACTAACATCTGTGATGAATATGGCGGCAGCTGCATTTGCAGGCAACCAGACTCAGCTTATATCGATCAAGGGGTTGGTCCTCACCCCAATCTCAAACTACAGTGTAAGGGATGTGTGCTACAGCGTTCTCGCATCAAAGACCTCCAATTCCACATACTGCTCAGATGCAAGCCCTGCTGGACAGACATTGTGCAACTACTCGGTAAACGGTGCCGCGGCCGCGCAGCCCGAAAACTATTCGCAGTTGCTTAACAGCTGCAACGAACTATCGCAATACAAAACGACCTGCACCCGGGCCGTGCTTTTAGCAGAGGCGATAAACACCAAGAACGTCTCTATATGCGCCTCTTTCCAAGGGATGGTATCGTGGGAGTGTTACACCTCGCTTGCGACCAAATACACCAACTCGACCTACTGCGGCTACATCACAAATTCAACTGCTAATAATGCTTGCCTATTACAACTACAGTATACAACCTGAGCTGCTCTAATGCTAGAAGGAATCGTGTCCTGCGTGAAACATGCCGCAACGCTTAGCGAGAACACCTACTATGTAACCAGCATCGAGGAGGGCGAGCCAAGGTTATCAGAGCTCAAGAGTGCGATAGTCCTTCACCTAGGCGATGAGATAAAAGGAGAGCTCAAGGAGGACAGGATAGAGTCTGCGATAATAAATGAGGGCAGCGACTCGCAGAAGTATTCCATGAAGGTTAGAGCGCATCTTCCAAAAATGATCACGAAGTTCAAGGCCACCGGTAGGGATGAACTCGACGCCGTAACATTGAACATGCAAAAGAGACTAGAGGAAGCTGTATCACTATTTCTGGAAAAAATATTGCTAGGAGCGCCTATAATCGTGAGGTTTCACAACGATGCTGATGGAGCCACTGGCGCATACGGACTCTACCTCTCGCTTGTACATATTCTATCCAAAGTATCTTCCTATGGCTACCCAAAAGTTTTCTGGAAGATGCAAAGAGGTGTGGCATACACCAACAGCGATGCAAGAGAGGACATACTAACAGTAGGCAACTACGATTCGATAGTAAAGCCGCTTCTTTTGATAACAGATTTTGGAACAACAGAGGAGAGCCTTCTAGGCGCGCAGACAGCTAAGGAAAAATTCGACATAATCTGGCTTGACCACCATCCGCCAATAGAAGAACTCACGAGGCTAATAGAATACTACATAAATCCTTGGCAGTTTGGCGGCGATTCGAATTACACTGCAGGCTTTCTGACCTGTGAGTTCGGAAGAAGATTCGCAGACATCGACTTATCGATTGTGCAAAGTGCCTCTTTAGTCGGCGATTACAGCGGATACGCTAAGGAGGAAGAAAAGGGGAGGAATCTTGCACTCCTTCTCGATATGCTGACAAGCGACAAGAAGATTGCCGTAGCTTCGGGAGGAAATGACATAACTCCATCAGAGATTGACCAGATACTAAATGATGAGAAAAGAAAGAACGACCTCATAAAATATGCAGGCACAAGAATCGAGGAGGCGATAGATTCAGGAATAGAAGGGCTTAGGCAGTACAAGGCACCGGATTCGAATGTGTATCTTTTGGATTTTGAGAATGTCAGAAAAGATTCAAACACAAAGTATCCTCTTCCAGGAAGGTATGCGTCAAAGCTTCTGGAAAGGATAGAGAAGATGAGTGACAAGCCACCAATACTTTTGCTGCACTTCGGCCACTTCATATCGATACGGGTAAGTGCGCCACTGGTGGAAAAGACAAACATTTTAGGGATAGTAAACGAGATGAAATCAGGCTATCCCGCAATCGAGGCTGCAGGAGGACACAATAGCGCAGCGAGCATAAAACTAAGATCTGATACGAACAAGAAGGAAATGATTAATGTGTTACTAAGGGCCTTTGGCTGCAGCATCTCATAATCTTATAAACTTGTACTGATAATTATTTTGTGATTATATGGCAAAATTCGAACTACCACAACTTCCTTACGCATACAACGCACTCGCGCCTTTCATCTCAGAGCAGACTATGAAGCTTCACCATGACAAGCACCATCAGGCGTATGTCGATAACCTAAACAAGGCGATTGATCTACACCCGGAATGGGGGGAGAAGAGCATCGAAGAGATAATAAAATCATATGACAAGGCTCCGGACGACATAAAGAATATGCTCAGGAACCACGGAGGAGGCCACTACAACCATTCATTATTCTGGGATATAATGTCGCCTAAAAAGGAGCAATCGCCTCCAGAAACGCTTTCCAACATGATAAAGGCGCAGTTCGGTGATATCGATTCATTCAAAAAGCAGTTCGGTGATGGCGCTACCAAGATCTTTGGATCCGGATGGCAGTGGCTTGTGGTCGATAATGGGAAACTTGCCTTGACCAGCACCCCTAACCAAGATTCGCCACTAACCCAGAACAAGATTCCAATACTAGGGCTAGATGTCTGGGAGCATGCGTATTATGTAGACTACCAGAACAGGAGAGCAGACTATATCTCTGCGTGGTGGAACGTTGTCAACTGGAGCAATGTGGAAACAAGACTTCAGAATGCAATGAAATGAGCGCATATGAAAGTTGCAAGACTTACGGCAGAGAAGTAAGCATTATAAACGTTATCAGCCAATACATACTGTAAATAAGGTCGTGTTTTATGGCAAGGATTAGACCAGGGCGAGCTGTGAGAAAGATAAACAGCCAGGCATGGAGCAGGTACTCGATAAAAAAGCCGAGGAAGAACTTCATCAAGGCGCTGCCTCACACAAGCCTGTTGGTATTCAACATGGGTACAAGGAAGGAGGACTACGACACCGTCATGAAGCTGGTGTGCCAAGACAACGTCCAGCTCAGATCAAACTCGCTCGAGGCTGCAAGGCAGGTCTCAAACAAGTATCTCGAAAGGGAGATTGCAGGCGCATATTCATACAAGATAATCCCTTATCCGCACAACGTGCTAAGGGAGAAGAAGTTTGCTACCGGAGCAGGAGCAGACAGAATCTCGCAGGGAATGACCCTATCTTTCGGAAGGCCGACAGCTGTTGCGGCAAGGATTTTCTCAGGTTCAACAGTATTTGAGCTCAAGACCTATTCATCCAACAAGAAAGTAGGATACGTCGCCTTGAAGAGGGCAGCAGACAAACTGTCTGGCAACTACAAGGTAAAGGTCGAAGAGGTAGCAGCAGTCAAGAAGGCACCTATTGTGGCCTGATCTCATTTTGATGTTATGAAACTTTTACTACAGTTTCCTGAAGGTCTGAAACAGTTCGCATTGCAGCACGCAAAGAAGCTCGAGGCTGAGGGACACGAAGTGTTCATCTCTGCCACACCGAACTTCGGCGCATGCGATCTCGCCATAGAAGAGGCAAGGGCGATTGGAGCAGAGAAGTTAATCCACTTCGGGCATGCAGAATTCTCAAGGGTTGATTTCCCAGTGGAATACATCTTCTACACTGTTGATGCAAGCTTTGAGATGCTGCCAGACACACTTAAAGGGCTCGAAAAATTCAAGACGATCGGACTGGTCACAACAATACAGCACATACACCAACTTGAGGATGTTAAGAAGTTCTTCGAAGAGAACGGCAAGACCGTTATTGTCGGAAAACCGTACGGTTTTGCAAAGCACAATGGCCAGGTACTCGGATGCGACATAGGAAGCGCAGCATCAATCGATAAGAAGGTCGAATGCTTCGTCTACTTCGGCGGTGGTCTTTTCCATCCGCTCGGCGCAGTCTACTCTACTACAAAACCATTCCTTGCGATTGATCCTTTCATAAAAAAGTACATGTGGCTTGACAGCTACAGAGAGGAGCACAAGAAACGCGAGAGGGGCAAGATAATGCGGAGCATAGATGCGAAGAGGTTCGGCATACTTGTCAGCACCAAGAACGGCCAGACAAATATGAACCTTGCAAAGGTGCTCAAGAAGAGAATAGAGATGTCTGGATGCGAAGCGGCGATACTTGTCGCAAACACATTCGACTTCGACTACCTAAACAACCTCATGGAGTTTGATGCTTTCGTCAACACAGCATGTCCAAGGCTAACAACCGATGACAATGAGAGGCTAAGAAAGCCGCTGCTCAGCGCAAACAACGTGATAGAGCTGCTCACTCTAAGGGAGAGCGCGCAGAAGGCAACAGAAAAGGCGCAAGCTACCTAATTTTAAAAAGAAAAAAGAAAGAAGAAGCAGTCAGTTTATACCACGTGCAGCGAGATTGATCCCACCTTCTGTGTGAGCATCGGGTTTGTTGCGCCAGGCGCGCCGCTGCTTGCCGTGTAGTTTATGTAAATGTATCCGTTGAATGAGGCTCCAATTGGAGGGCTGTTGAACGGAATGCCTCCATTCTGATAGCACCTAAGACCTCCCGTTCCTGCAGGTATTGTGACTGTCTGTCCATTCACCATGCTAAGGAAGCCAGTGTTAGCCGGGTATGCCAATGTGTTTGAGGCAAGACCGGTAGCAAAGATGTAAATCATGCCGCTTATCGGGTTTGGCAATCCTGTGTTGCTTGTTGTTGCAGTGCACGACAATCCTACATTATAAAATGTGTATCCTTGGCTCTGGCCTACTGTTACCGAGAGGTTTCCGTTGGTTCCTAGAACAGGTGTTTGGCATAGGAATCCAGGCGTAGATATGCAGCTGACTCCTGTGCCGCCTATGTTTGGAAGAACCAATGTGAAAAGAGCCCCGACCGCGACGGCTATAATCAGAAATGCCCATCCGTAGGTCATCAGGTACTCCATTGCGCTTTGAATCTTGAAGGATTTCATTAATTCACTCTGAGGTATAAACATGTAATATAGCTATTTAAACCTTATCGCCTGTCCGCGCCGAGTCTGAGCAGTTCGCTGCCTGTGCTCTCCAGTTGTATCCTTGCGACGTCCTGCTTCTTCCTAAAGTTTGGAAGGATTGAGTTGGCGAATCTGATGTGGAGAGTCGTGTCGTATATTCCCTGCATAATAGCATAGTACTCCTTTGCCTTCTTGAGGTTTCCAGCACGCATCTCCTCAAACGATTCGCGCTTGAGCTCCCCCATCACATCCATCACTCCGAGCATGTAGTTGACGCTGTTTTCAGAAACGTCCTTAGGTCCCGGAACGGTACCCTTTACTATAATGCTATAGAGTATGCTCGCCTCAACATATTCCTGATGCGACTGCATGGAGTAATACTCAAACCCAGACTCGATCCTTCGCATCTGCACGACCATCCGTTTAAGTCGGGCTAGCTGCTTTCTCACTTCACCGTACCTCTTTGCATGCATGTTCGAGATCGACTCTCCTGCGAGTCTAACTATCGACCTAGAAAGCGACATCACCTTGTCCTGGCGCTCCTGAAGTGCAGAAAGGTCTTTTGTTATCTTCTTTATTTCCGGTATCATAAAATCATCTAGCTCAATTTCAGGCTGCGGCCGTGCCAGAAAATATACTGTTGGGCATACCCTTGGTTCTTTGGCCATCTCTCATCCGCGAACTTGTGTATTGTCTTGATACTCTGTTTTCTCCCATTGAAATAAACCCTTTCAACAATTCTCTTTATCCAGGTGTCGACAGGGAACGCTTCATGCTTCTTGTATCCCATCAACAAGATGCAGTCAGCAACCTTGTCACCGATTCCCGGAAGCTCCATAAGTTCCTCTTTGGCACTAACATAATCTTTCTTGTGCAACTTATTTAAGTCGAATGATTCGGCGCACATGCGCGCGCTGCCGATTATGTACTTTGCCCTAAATCCGGTCCCACACTTCTTCATCATCTCCTTCACCGAAATCCCTGCAAGCGCTTCTGGAGTTGGAAAGGATCTGAAGCTCTGCCATTCACCGCCAACTTCCACAGAATGAAGTTCACCATAATTCTCTACAAGCTTCCCGACTATTCCGCGAATCCTCTTCACATTGTTGAACTGCGACGTTATGAAACACACAGTCGTTTCCCAAGGCTCATTTTTGGTAACACGCATCCCGGGATACTTTGCAATTGATTCCACAATGAATTTGTCTGTTGCAATCTCACGATATATCCTTTCCATGTCATCATGCAGTCCGAACCTTTCCATTACCTCTTTATTCAGTGCTGAGTCGCTCTTTTTTGGAACTGATTTGTAGGAAAGATAGTCAGAATGTTGATTTACCTCTATCTGCGCTGTTTTTGTCGGATAAGTTATGCTCTTTGCGTTTTTTGATATGCTTCCAAAAAAAGTTGGGGGCTGCGCGCTCTCAACTGTGTACTGCATGTTGAATTCGCTGACTTTGATCTTCCCCATAACATCAATCAAGGATATGCTATTTCGCGCTGCACGTAGGACTCGATATCAGAAATTTTTATCCTCTCCTGCGACATCGCATCCCTCTTCCTAATCGTGACTGTCTGATCTTCCAAAGTTTGGTAATCTACAGTGACTGCGAGCGGAGCTCCGATCTCATCTAGCCTTCTGTACCTCTTGCCAACGCTTCCTGCAGCATCGAAGAAGACGTCGTACTTTGTCTTCATCTCTGAGTATATATCGTATGCCTTTTCGTACATTCCATCTTTCTTCATCAGCGGAAGAATTCCGAGATGCACCGGTGCGAGATAAGGCTTTATCGAAAGAACTACTCTTTCATTCTCCTTTTCATCGCGTATGTTATGCTCTATTATTGTGTAAAGGCTCCTGTCGATTCCCATTGAGAGTTCGAAGATGTGCGGAAGCACCTTTGTCTCACCATCCATAACCTCGAAGTTCGCGCCGCTCTTTTTTGCGTGCGCTGTCAGATCATAATCTGATCTGTCGTTGCATGCAACAAGCTCAAGCCATCCTATGCTTGTCTCCACCTCAAAGTCGAATGCTACAGATGCGTAGAACGCCTTCTCCTTTGCGCCAAGTTTCCTGAACCTGCTGCGCTTGACATCAACTCCGGCCTTTTCATATAGTTCAACAAGCAGACCTAGGTAATATGCGACAAGTTTGTTTGGAACCACCCCACTTTCAACGGCCTTCTTGCATGTCATAGTCTGGGTTGTCTTCTCATCCACCATAAGATTTATCTGGGTTTTTTCTATCTCCTTGAATCCATCTATCGCATCAACGTTTTTCGGATTGAAGAATACTTCTATCTCCGCCTGGTAGAATTCGCGCATCCTTATCAGGCTCTGTCTTGGCGATATCTCATTCCTAAAGCTCTTGCCCACCTGTGCAATGCCTACCGGCAACTTTCCGCGCATCGTCTTGAAGACTCTTGGAAAATCAGCGAAGATCGACTGGCATGTCTCGGGCCTTAGGTATGATGCAACTCCTTCTGGCCCAATTCCGACTTTGAACATCATGTTGAACTTTTTTGTATTGCCAAGTTTGCCCTTGCATTTTGTGCACACAACCTTGTGCTCCTCAATTGCCTTGTCAAATTCCTCAAGTCCAGCGCTCTCAGGAACGACGATCTTTGCTACTTCGAAAATGAGTTTGTCTGCACGATAGATCGACTTGCACTTTGTGCACTGTACCACCGGATCGGCAAAGCTTGCAAGATGACCCGACGCCTCGAAAACAGAGCTTGACATTATCTGTGAACCATCGATCTCAAGCATCCCGTCCCTTCTCACCATCTCTCTTCTCCAGAGTTCTATGAACTTGTTCTTCATGCTAAGTCCTGTCGGCCCGTATTCCCAGAATCCCGCCTGCGCGTCGTTGTATATCTCGCAGCTAGGGAAGTAGAAGCCTCGCTCAAGGGCTAGCTTCATTATCTGTTCATAGTTCATCGAATCCGCCAGAAAATCACTAAGTAGATGTATAGCATATGCCGAACAGATTTTATAATGGTTTCTTAACAAGTCCCTATAAAATCATATTGATAATAAACGAAATTGCACATTAGGTTTATAAAGGGGGATTTGCAATAGCCTAGTGTAAATCAAGTGAGTTAAATGAAGGTTCTAGCAAATAACGCGCAAACCATGCTTATTGCGTCTGATGACGGTGGTAAATGCCCAAGGGCAATAATCTCCAAGAACACCACAAAGTTCGCAGATGATTATTATGGCAGATTAAGAACCGGCAAATCTATGCTTACAAAGTTTATTGGCTTGTAAATAGTGATATACATGAAAGTTCTCACAAACAAATGCAAGACTACGATGGTAATGTCCGAATCTAGCGATAAATGTCCAAGACTGTCAGTCGTAAACATATCAGCTAAACTAAAAGATGATTATTCCGGTAGAATAAGAATAAAATCTAGATTATTAAGGAAAATATCGCGACTAAAATGATTATTCCTCTATAACATCTTTCTGCTTCTTCATTATTGGTTTATTCCGTCTATGTATTTTCACTAAACCATGAGATTGCAAAACCTTGTATTGTACCGTTTCTTCGGATATAAAGTTTCTTACGCCTAAATTTCCATATATGCTTTGCAATATGGTTGATTCAGAAATCTCCACACCCAAATCAATTAATGCAAAGCCTCTTTTGAATTCTTCTTCTTCCAAAGGCGTCTTGAATCTTGCAATTATCAATAGCCCACCAGGATTTCTTATATCTGCCATGAAAACATAATGTCTGTTTTGATTGCCAACAAAATTGAGAAGAAATTTATCCTTATTTTTAGTGAATTTTTGCCGATCAACAATCGAAAGAATGAATAATTTTATTATTAACTCCTCAGGTTTTCTTATACAAATGGTTGATCTTGTTACTAAGCCTATTTCTTTAAGCCTTGCATATAGCGACCCTACTGTTGCGCTTGTCACTCCACCAAACTCCTTGGTAAGGCTGGTGAACTCTACCTTTGCGTTATCATTTAGCGCAAGTAGCAGTTTTTTGTATTGCGATTGTATTCGCATTTGTTCTATTAGTTTATTGTTGAATGGAAAATACCCAAAAGTCGGATATATAAATTGCAACCTCTCGGTGGAGTTGAATTTGCTCAGGTTGTTCATAAATTTGTACATAAACTCTGTTATATCTGAGGAGTGACGCGCAACAGCATACATAAAGAGGCTATGTTGCCCAGCAGTTCTTGCAACATACTGTGGTATATACGAATCGCCCATCGCCCTAAGAATCTCCTCGTTGCTTGGTTCACTACTTTTGAAATCTATTAGTGCGATATACTCCTCAAATCCTATGCTTGGCGCCTCCTCGGATGAGACAATCTTCAAAATCTCCCTCTTTGATTTTCCCCAACCCATTCCGAGAAATTCATATTTTTGCAGGTTCGCGATGTTTATCTCAGGGACAAATTTAATGTCGTACTTTTCCACGAGTTTCTTTTGTATGAGGTACACTCTTTCTCTTAACAGACCTGTTTCAGTAGCTATCTTGTCCACACCTGCCCTAGAATCCATACTCATTGCAGTTATAATTTTCTGTTCTGAATCTTCACTATCCATTCTCTTGCCTTGAATATGAGTATTCTATAAAAGAAATGATATAAAAAGCTAATGTAGATATTATTTATACATATTCAGCTATAAATTGCATATTTTCATTAATTTATTAAGTAATATTTCCTTAATAAAGACTAAGTTATATATGCCCCAAACTTCATAATTACTTACAGGGATTTGGGAATGGGAACTTACATCGTCGAAACTTACAAGTTAGGCACTACTGATTTTCTTCACTCCCTGAAGAACAACCCCCAGAAGGTAAGTTCCCAAACCTCTCCCTCATTTTATAAGTCCTTTATCAAAAGATTCTCAAGATCAAAAGTCATAAAGAAATCCTACCTGTGTT
>JBOGSA010000020.1:0-18867 GCA_050749785.1 Candidatus Micrarchaeales archaeon
AACGGAATAGTCATAGGGCTCACAAACTCCTCGACGATTCTGTCATCGCCTACGTATTGGTTGAACCTAACTGGTGGAAACAACAATGCAGTGCAGTACGTGACCAACTCACAGGGTTCGGTTCAGACGATAAAGGCTCCAGTAGGATTTAGGACAGAGCGTGGTGACATGCTCGCAGCATTGTCTACGACATCTGCGACATACGACATTGCAAGGTCTGTTGACACATTGCAGTTCGTGGTAGGTCCGCAGACATCGACAGTCTCTTCGACAACAACCAACTATGGTCCTTATGGAGTAGGCCAGGCGACGAACATAGCAAACGTTACAATTGCAAACGTAACGGCAAAGTGCGCGTTCTCGACAACAAGCTGCTCCGTATCTGGATTGTCAAACCTGACTGCAACACCTTCGGTGGCATCCGCAGTTACATCGGTTGGTTTGAACACAGCAACAACGCCTCTTGCAGTGCTTGATACAAACTCGAATGCGGCTTCGACATTGATAGTCGTAGGAAGCAAGTTCGTGAACTCTGTCGCAGGACAGATCTTCGCTCAGAACCCATCTCTTGACTCATCGTTCGGAACAGGTTCGGTAGTGGTTCAGGCATTTGGAACAAACAGGATTCTTGTAGCTGGATACAGCGCAAACCAGACAGTGTCTGCAGGAAACCAGTTCATCGAGGCATTGCTCGCAAGCGCATCTGCGCCTGCATAAAGGTAGTGTCGAATCGGAACTATTGAGAGGCATTTTGCCTCTTCATTTTATTTTTAACTTTCATCTTCTTTTTCTCTCAAAGGAAAAGTGTGCTTAGGATAAGTGCTGTTTTACTTGTACCTAAGTATGGCGCCTATGCCTGAGAATCCCATAAGGAACTGCTTGCCAAATGAGCTCTCTCCGGATACGAACTCTATCTCTACTCCGTTCTCTTGGGCCTTCTTTATTATCTCCTCTATCGCATCGCGCTGCTCTTGCATTATCGGGCACAGATCCACAAGGCGCTTGTAAAGTGCGATCGCATCCTTAGGCTCTGCTGAAGATACCTTGTTTATCTCCCGCGCAATCTCAACTATGGTAGGATTCTTGGCGCCCGTTGTTATATCCTCGGCAAAGACCGGCACCTTTGCATCGCTTCTGTCCACCTTGTATACGACTATGACAGATTGCTCTTGCGAGTTCTTCCTGAACTCCTCGTAGAGGTCCATGTCCTTGTTGATTATAACCATGTCCGCCTTCTTGCTCTCCACCACATCGCGTGTGTCAGAGTAGCCGTGAACTGCAAGGCCATTCTTTGCTACCTCCTGCATGAACCTCTCTATTATCACCCTCTCCTTAGATGCCTCCTGTTCTTGGAGCAGCTCCTTTGCCTGCTCCACAAGTTCGTGGAGTCCATAATCATCTGTATATCCGGTGTTGTATACTCCGAGCACCTTTATCTGGTAGTTAAGAGTATCTGACTTAGCAAAACCATCTTTTGCAGGACCCGGCCCGCCTATTATCAATCCCTTTATCTTAAATTCGCTCTGGGCAAAGAGGTCATTCACGCTGCTCCCTATCCTCTTGTGGAAATCCTCTATTCCCTCTTCCCTAAGCCTCTCGAACCTTCTTGCTGATTGTCCTCCCTTCCTAACCTTCGCGTGTGCCATGGAGTTAAGTCTTCTAACTATCCTTATCTGCGGGCCCTTGAGTGTCGCTATTGTAGCCTCTCGTCCGTCCATTACGACAAGCGCGTACATGTCCTTTGCGTTTATCATGTCATCAATCGGTTCTAGCGCAAAGCTAGAGTCGCATCGATATATGCTCACCTTGAGGGGAAGCGGAGGCTCTATGGAGAAGAGGCCGATGTCCTCCCTTCCCGGCGTCTTGGAGACGTTCCCTGCGAATACCGCAATGCCGTTCTTGGGGGTCTCCCTATACAGCCTAAGGTAACCGAGTATCTTCTCGATCGCAGCCTGTACGTTCTTCTTGGTGCTGCTCGACTTTATATTGCTTGATTGGCTCAGCTCCTCCTTTAGCTTGCTCACCGTGTCGTTGAGCTGGCTGCCTGAGGGTATATATACGGAAACAAGTTCGGTTCCCGAGCCCCTAACAGACCTGAGGCGTTTTACCTCCTTTATCAAGCTGTATTCATTCTTCATTTCATCAACGTAAGTCCCATTATAATCTCATTTGTAAATCATATAATTGTATAGGTGACTAGAAAACCACCAAACAAAATAAGAGCGCAAAAGTAAGCAGAGCTTCTGCGCAAGCGCTATGCATTTACTGCGCTAATTCCTTTTATCCCTTTAAAGTCTGCATCAAAAGTTGCAATTCTGTCTATTCCATTTGCCTTCATGAGCGCTGCAATTGTGCAATCCGTAAAGCTTAATGATGTTGTCCTCTGGTCGCTAAAAATTTTCCAAGCAGATTCAAACTCATCAATCCCAACATATAGAAAGTCTACTGTACTTCTAAGGCTTTTACCCACTCTTATTGCCTCTTGCAAGTTTTTTAATCTTGAAAATACTGTAGTTATCAACTCATCAAACACATAGTCTGATAAGTAAGCATGTCCGTATTTGCCATTGGCTATATCTTTCATCATTGCTTGCGCCAAATCGTGCCTTTCATCTCTTGCGCTATAGAAAGCAAAGAGAAAACTTGTATCTAGGAATATCATTTTGATCCACCATAGATAATCTCATCAATCCTAAGGCTCAAGTTTTCACTGCCACTCCCAAAATCGATCGGTTTGAATTTCAATAACTCTTTGATGTCTTTTTTTGATTCCTTGTTTTCTTCTTTGAGCCAAAACTCTATCGCCTGGTTTAGAGCCTCACCTACGCTCATTCGCCTAGCTGCTGCCCTGGCTTTTAGCCTTGCCCTGAGTTTTGTATTTATCCTCCTAACCGTCAGAGTCCTTTCCATAAAGTAATACATGTAATACTGATATAAAAAGCTTCCCACTACTTCGTCAAAATCATCCGATCTTTCTTTTATTCATATAAGGAACAAGAACTTCAGGAACAGTTATGGTGCCGTCGTCATTCGCGTAATTCTCTACTATCGCTACTAGCGCCCTGGATGTTGCGACTGCTGTGGCATTTAGTGTGTGAACATATTTTCTCTCCTCCGCATCTTCGTACCTGATGTTTAGGCGCATAGACTGCCAATCTGTGCAGTTCGAGCACGAGCCCATTTCTCCGTACTTGCCTTGTGTTGGCAGATATGCCTCGAGATCGTATTTCTTTGCTGCGACGATACCGATATCACCAGTGCACATGTTCACTATCCTGTAAGGCAGCTTTAGGCTCTTGAAGATTTCTTCGTGGTTGGCAAGCATCTCATCAAACAGGGCCCAAGAATCCTCAGGTCTTGCGAAGATGAACTGTTCTATCTTGTTGAATTGGTGGACCCTGAAGATTCCCTTTGTGTCCTTGCCGTGTGTTCCAGCCTCCATTCTAAAGCACGGGCTTATTCCTGCGTACCTTAGCGGCAGCTTGCCTTTGTCGAGGATTTCATCGCTGTGCATAGCAGCCATCGAGTGCTCTGATGTTGCTATCAATCTTAGGTTGTCGTTGTCCTCGCCGCCGCCTACCTTGTAAAGTACATCATCAAAATCACCCAATGCGGTGGCTCCCCTGTAGAGCTTTTCGCGCATCATGTACGGCGGTTCGATGGGCGTGTAACCCTTTTTGATAAGAAGATCAAGCGAATATCTCATCAACGAGTATTCCAGTAATACCATATCTCCTTTTAGGTAGTAGAAGCGTGCACCAGCGGTCTTTGCCGCTCTTTCCACATCAAGCATTCCAAGTTTTGTAAGTATCTCCTCATGCCCAACTCCTTTTCTTACCTTTGGCTCCATGAATTTTCTGATGACAACATTCTCTTCCTCTCCTTTCCCATAAGGAACTGATTCGTGCAGAGTGTTGGGCATGTTCCAGAGCATGTCGTTTATCTGTTTCTCATGGTCTGCAAGCGTCTTCTCATTTTCGCCAATCTTTTTCTTTACCTCAACAAGTTCTTTCCTCACATTCTCTGCTTCCTCGTCCTTCTTTTTCTTCTTGAGTTCAGAGATCTGCAGGCTCGACTTGTTGAGCTTTTCCTGCAACTTCTGGGTGTCGGTCTTGAGAGTGCGCCAGTGCTCATTTAGTATCAATATCTTGTCGATGTCAAACTCCCACTGCCTCTTCTTCATCGAAGCTTTTATTGCGGCTAGATTGTCTCTAACGTACCTTGCGCTTATCAAAAGACCACACTATTTACTAACGAAATAAAAGTATAAATAGACTCATAAGGCCCTCATCCCTAAAACTTCATAAAAATTAGAAAAATTTCGGAAGGTTTTTATATCTAATTATACATATGTATGTATAGGTAGTGAAATGGCGAAGCAAATCTCAATTTCTGATGAAGTATATGAAACTCTTTTAAAGATGAAGGAAGGAAGAAGTTTCTCTGAAGTGATAAAAAGTATGACAAAAAAGAAAAACAAAAGTCTCATGCAATATGCTGGAATGCTTAAGCACAGGAAAAAGGAGCTTAAGGAGTTAGAGAAGCAAATATCCGAGGAGAGAGAGAAAAACCACGGAAGGAAATTTGAATGGTGAGCGAATGGCATGTCTTGACACTAGTGTAATAATTGCCTTTTTACGGGGCGACAAAGACGTCATCGATGCCGTAAATTCATACGAAAAAAATGAGGGTTTGTCGACAACCTCGGTAAGTGAATATGAATTGCTAAGGCATGCGAGCAAGCTCGGCACAGAAAAGGTTTTCCACATATTTAACGATATCAGCGTTTATTTTTTTGATAGGGTTGCAGCACGAAAAGCTGCAGAGATCTATAGGGCTCTTCAAACAAAGGGAAAAATAATCAATGAGAACGATATACTAATTGCCGCGATCTCTGTAGTGAATAACGAAGTGCTGATCACAAGAGACAGGAAATTTGAGTATATTGAAGGCATCAACTTAAAAATTTTATAAGTACATCATCCTAATCTATAAAAGTATAAATAGACACGGAACAATATCCTTAATTGAATGCAGGGGTGGCAGAGCTTGGCCAAATGCGACGGGCTTAGGACCCGTTTCCTTTAGTGGATGCAAGAGTTCAAATCTCTTCCCCTGCATATTTTCAATTACGGTTGATATTGTGGGCAGAGGAAAAAGGAGCGGTAAAGGCGGCTGCATGATTTGTTCTAGCCAGAAAAAGATTTGGAGGGAAAACAAGAAGCGACGCCTAACAATCAAGCGCGAAATAAAGCAGGAACTAAAGCAACTTGGACAATTAAGGTAGTCTCCTCTTACCACAATTCTTTTTAATTGTGGTTACCAATCAAAAGTGCTAGTTTCGGTGCTAAAATTGACAATGATAAGCGTGGTAATACCAACGCTAAATGAGGAAAAGTACATAATGAACGCCTTCTCAGGGCTCAAGACCCAGACGTTCAAGGACTATGAGGTCATAGTTTCAGATAAGATGAGCACTGATAAAACAAGAGAGATAGCAAAGAAAAACGGTGCAAGGGTTGTCACCACAAGCAAGGCGGGAATAAGTGCGGGAAGAAATGCCGGCGCAAAGGTCGCAAAGGGCAAGATACTTGTTTTCATTGATGCGGATACAAAGCCTTCTGCTGATCTGCTCAAGGTGTATTCTAATGCCTTCCATGATGGTGTAATCGCAGCTACAGGGCCGATATATGCGCTTGAAAAGACGAGCGCCGTCATGAGACTGGGCTATGTCTTCGTATCCGTTCTTTTCGTAAAGCTAAGCATACTATTCGGCGTGCCTTCGATAGTCGGATCGAATTTCGCAGTGGAAAAGAAGACTTTCGATAGGGTAAAAGGGTTCAACGAGAAGCTGATCACATACGAGGATTGGGACATGTCTAGGCGATTAAAGCCTTTTGGCAAAATAGTCTTCCTTGACGGCGCAGTTGTGTCGGCAAGCATCAGAAGGGTTGCGGTATGGGGAGTAGGAAAGTATTTCACATATCATGTGGGCAACATGCTCAGATATCGGCTCTTCAAGAAGTCAAAGGAGAACTATGCGCCGATAAGATAGCGCTTAAAAAGGTTTTCATACATATTATATATGGAAAATATCTCCCAGAGGGGACACTATATTCTAAGCAATTAATGTGATAAGATGAGCGCCAACAAAGAATACAACAAATTTGAAACCGCAAGGATAATAGGCGCAAGGGCGCTTCAGCTCGCATATGGAGCTCCACCTTTAGTCAAGGTGCCAGAAGGCATAACTAATCCTCTTGATCTTGCAAAGATAGAGTTCAGCGATGGAGTAATACCAATTGTAGTTGTCAAGAAGTGAATCCATGGAGAGTTCCTACGATGTTGTAGTTGCGGGCGCAGGCATAGCAGGTTCACTTGCCGCAGCAGCCGCAGCAAAGAACGGAGCAAAAGTACTTCTAATTGATAGGAACATCCCAGAAGAGGCTGGAAAGAAGACCAATTGGGGATGGGTGTGCGGAGACGCAGTTGCAAAGTCGCACGTTGATTTCATAAAGCAAGAGCTTGGAGTGTCATTCGGAGAGCCGGAGCTTGAACTCAAGGTTGACGGAGTTTATGCAATAAGCCCTGATTTCAAGAACAGGATCGCATTCGATGGCGAAGGGTATGTTCTCGACAGGCCCAAGTTCGGAAACAAGCTTCGGGACATAGCAATCAAGTTCGGCGCGGAGTATGTAAACGGACATGAAGTGGAGGGTCCGATACTTGAAGGGGACAAGATTGTCGGAGTGTTCGGAAGGGACAACAACAAAGAGCAATACAAGGTCCAGGCAAAGATAGTAATCGACACACTCGGAATCGCAAGCATGATAAGGAGGCGTCTTCCGGCAACGGCGCACGAGTTCATACAAAAAGACATTAGCATAGACGACATCGAATCTACCGGAAGATACATAGTCGATTTCGAACCATCGCACGAAGACCTTAACTATTACGATCCAAAGAACTGCCTAATCCACCTAAACCAGCAGCTCGCTCCAGGAGGATACGGATGGGTATTCCCAAAGAGAGGAGACAAGATAAATGTCGGATTGGGCGTAGAGAAGCACAGCATCGATATAAGAAATGCAAAGCTCGAAAAGAAGGACACATTGCACAGCCTAATCGACCAGTACATAGAATGGAATCCTGTAATCAAGAAGACCACGCTAAACGACGAGCACAAGAACGGAAAGGGCTATTGGTCAGTAACAGTGAGAAGGCAGCTAGATTGCCTTGTCTATAATAATTACATCGGAGCTGGCGATAGCATGGCAATGCCTAACCCGATAAGCGCAGGAGGAATAGGCCCTGCGATGGTATCTGGAATCCAGGCGGGTCAGACTGCAGCAGAGGCAGTTCAAGAGAACAGGACCGACATGGAATTCCTTTGGAAATACAACCTTGCATTCAACCAGAGCTACGGAAACAAGACCGCAGGACTTGAAGTATTTAGGATATATCTCCAATCCCTAAACAACGACCTCATCAACTACGGAATGGCGCACTTCCTAACAAAGGAGGAGGCGATCCAGATAAGCTATGGGCTTGTGCCTGAAGTGAGCATGGCAAGCGCGGTGACAAAGGTGCTCCACGGGCTCTCGAACATAAATGCATTCAAGAATCTTGTATATGTAATTCAGGCGATGAAGAGGCTCAACAAACTCTACAATTCATATCCTACATCGATACAAGAGTTCAAGCCATGGAAGGCTGCAGTAGACAAGGAGATCATAGCAGCAAAGGAAAGATTTCATCCAAACCCTATATAATCTCCCGATGCTTCCAGCTTTTATAAACTCATTCCTCTATTATATTAAAAGGATTCCATGGCAAACTCGATAGCTATTGGCAGAATCTTTGGAATAAGGATAGACCTCCACTGGACGTTCCTGCTCTTGCTTGTTTTCTCATTGTTTATCGGGACTTATTTCTTTCTCATAATCGTACTTTTGTTCGTCTGCGTACTGGTCCATGAAATTGCGCATTCTGTGACAGCGCTACGAAACAACGTCAAGGTCAAGAGCATAATTCTTCTTCCGATAGGCGGCGCGTCAATGATTGATGATACTCAGATGCATCCGCAGGTTGAGTTCAAGATCGCTCTGGCTGGACCTATAATGAGCCTTTTCCTTGGAGCGCTTTTCGGCCTGCTTGTAATATTCACGCCACTTGGAACTCTCACTCAGATTGTACAAACCCTGTTCCTACTCAATATACTTCTTGGAGTGTTCAACATACTCCCTGCGTTTCCAATGGACGGCGGAAGAGTATTTCGAAGCTATTTGCAGAGAACAAAGAACTTCTACGACGCCACTATGCTCACTGTGAAGGTGAGCAACTATCTTATGGCACTGATAGTGATCGGAACGCTGGTCTTCGTGGCATTCGCAAACTCATATTCGTTGGGATACCGAGAATTCCTTGCCTTTTGGAATTTCATAATAGTCTTCTTTCTCTATGGCGGAGCGCAGGCTGAGAAGCAGAATCTTGTGTTGAAGCGTCAGACTCAGGGTCTGTACATTTCAGATGCGATTAGCAAGAGGTATCTGCTGGCCAAGCCAACAACGACTCTCGCGGAGTTGTATTCCTTAATGAAGCGCAAAAAAGAACAGATAGTCCTAATTAAGATAGGTGCAGGTTACCTATATGCGGATGTGTTCAAGAAGATAAAAGCGCAGAAGTATGTAAGGGACATATCTGTCCCGATACCTCAAGTCAGCCCAAAGACGAATGTTGTTGATGCGCTTTCCAAGATGCAGAACATGGATGTGGGCGTAATAGCTATAGTCAGCAAAGGCAGGCTTCTTGGAATAACAACGAGCAGAATGCTCCAGGCGCTGATTTCCATGCATGTTGCCAGCACCAAGACACGACGTAAAGTCGAGTGAACGTTTAAAAGTCTTTCGTCGTAAATACTATTGCGACCGGTGGACAGATGCTTTACCTAAAGAGCCTTAGTTTGAGCAAATTCAAGTCATTCAAGCACGCTGACCTACTTTTCAACAAGGGCTTCACCTGCATAGTCGGGCCAAACGGATCCGGAAAGAGCAACATCTGCGATGCACTACTATTTTCACTGGGCGAGAGCTCGCTTAGAAGAATGCGAGCAGACAAGCTTGAGGCGCTGATAAGCAATTCGCCGAAGGGAACAAGGAAGGACAAGCTTGCAAAGACCTACGTCAAGACCATCTTCGATGGTGATGGGCAAATAGAGGTGGTCAGGGCCGCAAGGGCGGACGGAAAGAGCATATTCAAGGTAAACGGCAAGAGGATGACAAGGCATGAGGTCCTCGAGATACTAAAGAGCCACAAGGTCGCGATTGACGAGACCAACACGATCACTCAAGGAGAGATAAGCAGAATGATGGACCTCAATCCAAAGGAGAGAAGAGAGCTCATAGACATAGCATCGGGAATAACCGAGTTCGAGGCCAAGAAGGCCGAGTCGCTCAAGGAGCTTGAGAAAGTAAATGCCAAAACAGGAGAGGTGCAAGCAGAGCTCAATGTGCGTGTCGGTTATCTGACCGAACTTGAGAAGGAAAAGGAAGCTGCAGAGAATTTCATTGGCCTTAACACAAGGATGAAGCTGCTAAAGTACAACATCCTTGCCACAAGAGAGCAGGAGATAACCCAGAACTACGACAAGTACACAAGGGAGATGGCGCTTCTTGATTCAAAGAAGCAGAAGATGGTTGCAGATGCCGAAGAACTTTCCAATGCAATAAACAAGCTCAGCACAGAAAGGCAGCAGATAACAAAGGTGTTAACCGAAAGCACAACTTCATCAGGGGAGGAGAACAAGAAGCTTGAGAACATAAACAAAGAACTCGCGCTGATTGGTGCTGCTCTTGAGACAAACGAGAAGATGGTTGCGGAGAAGAATGGATCTGTGCAATCAATGACCGAGGAGATGGAGAAGCTCAAGCAAACAATAGCTGCAAACAAGAGCGAACTCACAATAAATCAGAAAAGGGTAACTGAGCTAGAACCATTCTTCAACGACTCCAACGAAGAGAAGAAGGGTGAATCGATAGACACAAGGATGCAGTCCCTCAGTCATCAGATTGCAGTTTTGGAAAAGGATTTCAGTTCAATCCAAGGAACAACCTCAGCGCTTCAGGCAGATCTTGCATCAACAAAAAACTCATTAGTTGAAATTTCATCGCGTTCAAGGCAGATCGAGACTCACGCCAAGGAGAAGAAGGCCACTCTCGATGAGATATCAAGCGGTTCAGAATCGATAGTAAAGTCTGTAAAGAAATTTGAGACCGAAATCGGCAAACTCGAGGCCAGATCAAGAGAACTTGAAATTGAAGTAGGAGACGTAGACTCAAAGACGCTCGCACTAAAAGAGCAACGTGCATATCAGGGATCAAGAGAAGGAAACATCTCAGACAAACTATCCAACAACTTCGGTGAGAAGGAGGGCTATTACGGAAGAGTATCGCAGCTATGCACCTACAAATCTGAATATTCACTTGCAATCGAATCGAGTGCAGGGGCAAGGTTCGACTATTTCGTCGTCGAATCCATCGAATCCGCATCAAAGATAATTTCTTACCTCAAAAAGAACGATCTCGGAAGGGCGACATTTATACCCATTAGGGATCTCGCATTTGACAGGGAGAGAAAGAAGGAGAAGGAACTTTCCGCGGTCATCGACATGCTCAAATTCGATGCAAAATACGCAAAGGTTTTCGAGTATGTATTCAGCAACACTTTCATAATAGACAAGGTTGAGGACGCAAAGCAGGTAGGGATAGGCAAGCACAGATATGTCACACTCGCAGGCGAACTTGTCGAACAGTCAGGAGTGCTTTCAGGAGGCTCTGCAAGGAAGAGGGTTTCGCTAGCATCAATAGAGAACCAGCTTCGGGAATTGACATCAAGCAAAGAGAAGCTGCACACAGAGGGGTTGGAGATATCTGAAAAGCTTCTCAAGATTAGAAAAGAAAGAGCAGCAATTGAGATGGAACAGGCAAGGACTGGATCGCAGACCTCTTCAATCGAGGAGCAGCTCAAGGAGATGAATTCCGATTTGGACAAACTCAACGACACAGTCAAGTCGCACAATTCAAAGATAAAGCAGCTCGAGATACAGATAAGCGAGAATACCGAGAAGAGAAGCAAAATAATCACGGAACTAGATGCCTCAAGGGCTGAAGCGACCGAGCTTTACAACAGGTCGATAGAACTTTCAAAGAATGCCTCAAAGCGCGGCATGAGCAAAGAGGAGAAGGAGAAGATAAAGAGAATGCGCGAGGAGCTCGATGCGCTAAAGGCAAAGGTTGTGGAGTTGCAGACCCAGAACCAGATGTCAGACAAGAGGAGAAGGGAGATAGAAAGGGAGACAGAATTAGTATTAAAATCCATTGGGGAGATGAAGGTCGACACAAAGGACAAGGAGGCAAGAAAGATTGCATTCGACAAGGCCAGGCTTGAGCTGGAGAAGAAGATAGAGAGCAGCAGCACATCGAGCAAGAAAGGGTATGAAAAGCTCCATGAGATAGAGGAGAAAGCGACAAAGTTCAACGTGGAAAAAGGGAAGAAGACCGCGGAGAGCGACACGCTTGAACGCCAGCTCAACGAGATAATGATGAAGAGGGGTCAGTTCGAGATGAGGCTAGGCGACATAAAAGCAGAACTTGCAGCATACCCCCAGGGACTAGACAAGATGGATGAGAGCCTCGACAAAATGGAGCACGAGGTGAACGTAATGGCGGTCAAGATAGAACAGCTTGGCAATGTCAACCTCAAGGCCCCGGAGATGTACGAATCTCGAAAGAAGGATGTGGAAGAGGCGAACAGCAGACTTGCAACCCTTGTAATCGAGAGGGATGCGGTTCTAAAGATGATAGAGGAGATCGATTCAAAGAAGCTCAAGATATTCATGGAGACTTTCGAGCAGATCAACAAGAATTTCGTTAAGCTCTATGGCATGCTCTTCCCAGAGAAGGCTGTGCTAGAGCTCGACAACCAGATAAATCCGTTTGAGAGCGGACTGCTGGTAAAGATACCATTCGGGAAAGGTTTCAAGAGACTCGAATCGATGTCCGGAGGAGAGAAGTCGCTCAGACTCCTCACATTGTTGTTCGCGATACACATGTACAAACCATCTTCGCTCTACATCTTCGACGAGGTTGACGCTGCACTTGACAAGGAGAACTCCAAGAAGCTCTCACACCTCATAAAAGAACTTAGCAAGGAATCGCAATTCATTGTTGTGAGCCACAATGACTCGCTAATTGTCAACTCAGACACAGCGATAGGCGTATCAAAGATAGAAGGAGAATCAAGAGCTGTGGGCTTGCAGGTAGCTAACGTGATAAACAAGCAGCAGCATCCAGGTGCTTGATTGCCAAGGAAAAAAGCACTAAAAGAGCAGGGCAAAAAGGAGAAAAAACCCATGCAGCTCTGGCCGCTATACCTAATTCTTCTAGCCCTGATTGTACTCTACTCCGTACAGAATAACATAATCGTAGGGATTGCAGCGTTTGTTGTATTCATCATTATCATAGTGCTGATCCTAAAGGAAGTAAAGGAAGAGGTTCAGGTAAAGGGCGGAAAGCAGTCGATAAAGGAAATAGCGATGGTGATAGCCGCAGTGATAATCATTTGGGTAGGATTGATAGTGATACTCCAGACCACCTCACCGATAAATGCTGTGGCAAGCTGCAGTATGCTCCCATACTTACAGAGGGGGGACGGCATAGTGCTTCATGGAATATCCAACTTCACGCAGTTTGCAAAGTCAAATCATGTCCCTGTAGTAAACCTGAGCCCACAGCAATTCGATTCGCTCCAGAGCAACATCGGGAATGAATTCCTCTCCTATTATGCATATCTCAATAGCAACAAATCTGCGATAAGCACACTACTTCCTGTGAATGCAAATGTGTCATACGGAATTGGATTATACAACAACCAGTGCCTAGCAAAGTATCAGGAAACCGGGCAGCTGCAAGGCCAGCATTTCTGCTATGTTGGATCAAATCCTGCCAGCAATCTGATAAAGTACAACTACAGCATAGGAACATTGTCGCTTTCTGGGATTAATTACAAGACAATAATAACATCGCAAATCACGATAAATAACACAAAGATAAACGATAACTATAGCAATCCAATAATCGTCTATCAGACCACGCCGCAGGATTCATTTAGCGGTGCAATAATACACAGGCTGGTTGCAATGCTCTATGTGAACGGGACATATTATACGCTTACAAAGGGAGATAACAATCCTGCGCTCGACATGCAGTTTGACAACTATCCGGCAAGCCAGAGTGAGGTTTTAGGCTACGTACTTGCGCGAATCCCGCTTCTTGGATACGCAAAGCTCATAATTAGCGGACAATTGGCGCAGCCCGCAGGCTGCAATCAGGTAATAACGCAGCACTGAATCCAAGATTGTATGAAACGAACTAATGCGACGTTGTTTATAAAGTAGCACTTTTTAAACACTTTTAGGACCTTTAAATAGCTATTAATTAAATAATAAACTATTAAATAAAATATTAAATTATTAGCCATATATAGAAAGGTTTATATATGATTAATAGCATATTACTACTAGTATGGAAAAAGAAATAAAAATATTAATAGGAATGTGTCTAGGCGACATTGAAGATCACGATATTTACACTCCAAGCGAACTTGCCACCTTTTTAAATCTGAAATACACTGAGGGAATATATCCTTATCTAAAGAAGCTGCAGGAAAAGAAATTTATAGAGAAAATAGAGAGATCAAAATACTTGCTCAACAAGCAGAACCACAAGGTCCAAGATATATTATCCATAACGAAAATATTCGGCAAAAAGGCCGAGATATTGTTTACACGTCATGCAAAACGGGTGCTCGAAAAGTTCAGCGAAGAGCCGATGTTAAGAAAAAGCAAACTACCAAGAAATTCCCTAGCTCTGATAAAGGACATTGCTAGCAACACAAAAATAATCCATCCAATAGGAGAAAAATACTTTATCACCAGCTGGGAAGAGACCACAAAGAGAATCCTGGATTTTTTTGATATTCAAATAAAGTTTGATGAGGAGGAGTTCAAGCACAGGGTAACTAAATATTACTCTTCAATACCTAACACGGAATCTCCGCTTGACGATACGCAGCAGATAGAATTAAAGGAGCTCAATCTGCAATCCTATCTTTTAAACAGGGACTACATTTTGGACAAGCTAAAGGAATCGGATTTTAGCTCTCTTTCGATTGTAAAAGTGCTTACTGAAACCAAGATAAAAGAATATAGCAACAATCTGTTTGAAATAACCTCCAAGATAAACGATTGGAAAATGAAATATATTTACAATACTGATAAGATCGAGGGCAATCCATTGACGATGCAGGAGGTAAAGACAATTCTTACAACGGGCGGCCTGAGCGTCGAAAGCGATAAAAAAGCAGTATTGGAGACGACAAATTCAAGGACTGCCCTTGACAACATATTTGACACAAATAACGAACTAAGTATAGAATTTGTCAAGAAGCTACATCTTGCAACACAAGTGGGAATAGATTCAGATGCAGGAAAGTATAAAAAGAAAGAAAACAGCATCACCGACAGCGCAGGCGCCTTGGTGGATACCACTACCCCTGTAGATTTTGTCGAAACTAGAATGAATTCGCTAAGGTCTTGGTACTCTGAAAATGCAAAGAGGCTCCATCCTTTGGTGGTTGCAACAGTTTTCCACAATCAATTTGTCCACATACATCCCTTCAATGACGGGAATGGCAGAGTCGCAAGACTGCTGTTCAATTTCATACTTATAAAAAATGGCCTATTCCCAATAATATTCTACAACGATGAAAAAGAAAGGTATTATGCATATCTAAGGGCGGCGAAGAGCGGCGACATAAAGCAGTTTGTGAACTACTCCATGGAGCTTTATCGGACCCAGCTAGACGAGTTCTGATTCCTAGCAACCTAAGCTTTAAATACCTTAATAGAGAGAATACTAGCATCGCAAAACGCACTAAATATGCCTTTGCGCCGGATGCTTCAGCATCTTTTTATGGTAATAATTATGGGTGACTTAGTCAAAGACCTAAGGCTTGCAGTCGACACGGGAAAGGTCGCGCTGGGCACTAAAGAGGTTATGCGCGCACTCTCAAGCAACCACGCAAAGCTAGTTGTGGTCGCAGGAAAGGGAGAGAAGCATGCAGTAGATGACATATCGCACACGTGCACTGTCGCAAGCATCAAGATTATAAAATACAAAGAGAGTTCGCTCCAGCTTGGAACCGTATGCGGAAAACCGTACTCGGTGAATGCTGTAGCGATAATGGAGCCAGGAAACTCCAACATACTAGAAGAGGAATACGCTTAAGTGATTGATTGCCACGAGGAGAATTTGCAGCGAAAGAAATGATGAAGAAGCGAAAGCACCAGCGAATGCTCAAGAAGTGGTGGAAGAGAAAGTACTTCAAGAACAAGGCGAAGTTCGACGCTGTTGGAACGGTTCCAAGGGCAAAGGCGATCGTTCTCCAGAAGTTCGCAGTCGGTCAGAAGCAACCGCACTCAGGCCAGCTTAAGTGCGTTCGAGTCCAACTCATCAAAAATGCAAAGGTTGTCGGAGCATTCGTGCCAGGAGATGGAACAATAAACTTCATCGATGAGCACGACGAAGTAACGATCCAGGGCCTCGGAGGCTCACAGAGAGGACAGATGGGATGCATACCTGGAATGAAGTACAGAGTAGTTGCGATAAACGGAGTAGATGTTTACCAGATCATAAAGGGCAAGAAGGAGAAGCCAAAGAGATGATTGCATGCCTGAAGAAATAGTAGTACCAGAAACAACTGAAAAGAAGGCAGCAAAGCAAAGAGGCAAGAAAGCTTTCGATGTAGGCATAGAGGAAGCACTTCTGTTCGAAAAATACAGCTACAAGGATGTAATGGTCAACGACCTAAGCCTTGCAAATTATGTGAATTTGGTCCCAAAGAGCTATCCTAACATTTATGGCAGGAAGAACAAGGGCAACATAAACATAGTAGAGAGATTAATGAACAAGCTCATGAGGGGAGGAACCGGACACAAGGTCGGCGGTCACGTGATAAGAACAGAAGGACAGCTTCAGGGAAAGAAGCTCAAAGTTATGCACATAGTTGAAGATGCGTTCGATATAATCGCAAAGAACACAAAGAAGAATCCGCTTCAGGTATACGTCAATGCGCTCGAAAGGGCTGCACCAATTGAAGATACGACAAGGGTCAGATACGGAGGAATATCATACAACGTTGCGGTTGACATAAGCTCGATAAGGAGAGTCAACGTAGCAGTAAACAATCTCGCTTTTTCTGCGGTGATCGGTGCTTTCAAGAACAGAAGGACTCTGGCCGATGCGCTCGCCAACGAACTTATTTTGGCATCTAACAACGATCCGACCAGCTATGCAATCAAGAAGAGAACAGAATCTGAGAGAATGGCAAGAAGCGCAAGATAAGTGGTTTCATGGTAAGGAGAGAATTTGCGGCAGAGGAAGCAGCAAAAATAATGACTGATATAGACCGCATTAGGAACGTTGCAATAGTGGCTCACGTGCACCACGGAAAGACAACGCTAACCGATTCACTTCTGGCCAAGGCAGGAATAATCTCAAAAGCGGTAGCAGGCGACGCACTCTACACGAACTACGAGGCTATAGAAAAGGACAGGAAGATGACTATCAAGTCGGCAAACATCTCGCTCGCATTCGAATACCAAGACAAGGATTTCATAATCAATCTGATCGACACCCCAGGACACGTAGACTTCGGAGGACACGTAACTAGGTCAATGAGAGCTGTCGACGGAGTAATTCTTGTAGTGGACCCAGTAGAGGGAATCATGCCTCAGACAGAAACTGTCGTCAGGCAGGCGCTCAAGGAGAAGGCAAAGCCAGTTCTTTTCATAAACAAGGTCGACAGACTTCTCAACGAATTGCGACTCACTCCAGAGCAGACATTTGAAAGGCTTCTCGAACTCATCAACAGTGTCAATAAGCTAATTGATTCATATTGCCCAGAGGAATTCAAGGGTAAATGGAAAGTCAGCGTAGAGGATGGAAGCGTGTGCATCGGAAGCGCAGCGAAGAAATGGGCGATCTCGAAGAGCATCATGATCAACCACAAGATTACATTCAAGGACATCTTTGCACTTACGGGTGGAAAAGATGATTCAGAACGCCAAGCAAATGAATTGGAACTGCAGAGAATCGCGCCGATCGATGAGGCAGCGCTCACGATGATTATCGAGCACCTGCCAAACCCGAGGACTGCTCAGGCGTACAGAATCCCGTACCTGTGGCACGGAGACATAAATAGCGAGGATGGAAAGGCGATGGCATCAGTAGACCAGTCGGCAAAGACAAACATAGTTATTTTTGGAATTCAATCAGACCCGCACAGCGGAGACGTTGCAATCGGAAGAGTATTTTCAGGATCCGTAAAGAAGGGAACGCTTCTTCACATATCAGGCAAGGCAGAGCCGCAAAAAGTTTCCCAGGTTGGAATATACATGGGACCAGAGAGAGTGCTTACCGAGCAAATTCCAGCAGGAAATATCACTGCGCTCATTGGCATGAAGGATCTTGCGATCGGAGACACAGTAAGCGAGAATGACATAGAGCCATTTGACCAGATAGTTCACTATTCAAAGCCAGTGGTAACAAAGGCAATCGAGGCAAAGGACCCAAGGGACACAATGAAGCTCATTCAGGCGCTAAGGGACCTCACAAAAGGAGACCAGACTATGGTCGTCGAGATTAATCAGGAGACCGGAGAGCACCTGGTATCTGGAATGGGAGAGCTGCACCTTGAAGTTATAGAGACAAAGATAAGGGATGATTTCAAGATACCGATAACGACAAGCGAACCTATCGTGGTATACAAGGAGACAATCGAGAAATCGGCGATGAATGTGGAAGGAAAGGCGCCGAACAAGCATACAAGATTCTACATAAATGTGCAGCCACTTGAGCAGGGAGTCATCGATCTGCTAGAGACCGGAACAATAAAGGATGGAAAGCCAAAGGGCAAGACCCACATTGAGGAATTCATAAAGGCGGGCTTGACAAGGGAAGAAGCAAAGGGCATCGAATACATAATGAATTCAAGCATACTTATTGACGCAACGCACGGAGTGCAGTACCTTAACGAGGTAATGGAGCTTCTTGTAGAAGGTTTCACAGAGGCGATGAAGGACGGGCCTCTTGCAAGGGAAAAAGTATACGGAATAAAAGTATCCATCATCGACGCTACGATCCACGAGGATCCGGTGCACAGGGGACCAGCTCAGGTAATCCCTGCAATGAGAAGGCCGGTGTGGGCAGGAATGCTTATCGCCGGCGTGACGCTGCTTGAACCTAAGCAGAAGTTCACCGTATCGATACCGCAGGAATACATGTCGGATGTTATCACGCTTCTGCAGGGAAAAAGGGGTCAGATACTAAACATTGAACAGGAAAGAGAGGAAGCGACGATAGTTGCAAAGATGCCTGTAGCAGAAGTTATCAAGGGCTTTTCAAACGAGATGAGAAGCGCAACAAAAGGAAAGGCGATCTGGTCAACAGAATACTCTGGGTTCGAGAAGATGCCTAAGGAATTGCAGGCAAAGATAGTCAAGGAGGTAAGGACAAGAAAAGGTGTGCCTCCAGAACCGCCGACACCAGAGCAGTTCCTTGATTAAACGTAGGGGTTTTTATATAATTCACTATATGAAAACACTGTTTTTTATTTAATTGATTACCTAACTTCGCCAAACGCATAATTCTCTCTAACTTTGTTCTCTGAACCAATTCGCCAAATCGTTTTTACCAACGCAGATTAAGGTTTTTGGTCTCGTATTTTCTCCAAAAATCACCGAAAAGTTCG
>JBOGSA010000021.1:0-14729 GCA_050749785.1 Candidatus Micrarchaeales archaeon
TCCCAAACCTCTCCCTCATTTTATAAGTCCTTTATCACAAGATTCTCAAGATCAAAAGTCATACAGAAATCCTACCTGTGCTGGGGATGCGAGGCAAAATATTCTGATCCTTTGAAATATGCTATGCACTTGGAAGACTGTTGCACCAAACAATGTGCAACAATTGAGGTAATGGAATGAAACCGCATGAGCGTGCCATGCAAATGCTCTCCGAAATAAGTGAGATGAACCTAATGCTGCCTGAAATATACAATCATCTTACCATGAACGATTGGTATAGACTAAAGCAGCTTCTTGAGGAGGCGCAGCAGATATTAGAAAGACACAAGGGGGCGCAGAGATGAATTACTACGCATACGTAAGGAGGAGATGCGCAGACCTTACGCAACTGAGGTTCAAGCTGCACAAGCTATTCAACTTTCTGCACCAACCTGATTTCGAGAGGCTGCAGGAGCTATTCAACGAAGCAGAGCAGATACTGAAAAAGTATGATAGAGTGTAAAGTGTGTTTCATGCCTTCAAAAAAGAAATGTAGGATAGCATGCGAAAACTCGGGAAAACAAAGTTTCATAATGCTGAAGCCATCGCCCTTTGAGTGTTCCCACAATATTGCAAAGACTATTGCGATGTAGAAAGGTGTTAGGGAAGTAGTACTAACAACTGGTGAATTCGGATTTGTTGTGAGTATAGACTCAAATATTGCAACAGACAACATAACAAAGAAGCTGGCTGCAATTTCCCATTCGAAGAGGCCGAGTATACTGGTCAGGCACTTTTCATATAGGAATACACACAGGATTCTATCAGTATAATGCTCTAGCTGATGTTATTTATTATTCAAAATCCATGTTGTTGGTGAGTTGCTAGCTCTCGAACGATTGGCTTAAATACCTTCTTTCCTTATTATGAATTGTTTTGTCTGGTTTTTGACATCTAATTGTCTGAAAATCAAGGGAAAAACGCTGATTTCTATGGATAATGAAATAAAATCCATTAGCGAAGTTCAAGACGCCGAGCATGATGCAAACATGCTGCTCGAAAGGGCTCTTTCTAAAAAGCAAAAAAGGATAGAGGATGCGAACTCAAGGGCAAGGGAAATGATAGAAGAGGCTGAGTCTAACTCAAAGGAGATGCTAAAACAGTCGCTTGAAGCTGCGCAAAAGCAGCTTGAATCGGCTGCAAGTGCCGAGATGAAAGTCACGCACAAGATGGTGGGGGGCATCAAAAAACGCAAGCTCTCCTTGGCAAAGACAAAACAGATCGCCGAGGAAGTGGCGAGGGTAATCGCTGGTGAATAGGAGTGCTTAACACAGAAAAGATGCAGAAGGCAAGGATGCTTTTCCTAGAAGATGAAAGAGAGAATGTTGTCGCATTTTTGCACAAACAAGGAGTAGTCGACCTGAGAAGGAGCAAACTAGAACTCGGCGAAGTTCAATCGCAGACGCTTCCTGAGATATCAAATGCGCTGATCAAAGTGAATGGCGCCCTGCAACTTCTCAAGGAGGGAGAGGTAAAATCCATGCCACACATGGAATTGCGTTCCCTTGTTTCCAAAATAAGCGATGCAAAATACATTGATGAGATATACCAGCTTGGAGACAAAAGGAGGGAGATGCAAGACGACACCGCAAATCTGACATACGGAGAGAAGATTGCAACTTACTTTTCCGAGATTGATATAGATTTTTCAAAACTTCATAGCAACGCACTTTCTTTCCGGGGATTTATCACAGATGCAAAGAGTGCAGAAAAGATTGCCGATGCCATAAAGGAGAGTAAGATAAAGAACAGCGTTATTGTAAAGCAAGTTGGCAAGAAGAAGGAGAGTGTAGTATTCATCGCATACCAAAAAGATATGGCGCTTGATGATGTGTTCAAGGATGCAAAATTCGACGAGATTGACCTCAAGTCAAAGTATCTGGTTGGAACACCGGGTACTGTTCTTGCAAACGTGAAGAAAACACGCGAAGCCTATGCTCACGAACTTAAGGAGATAACAAAGAGGCTCGACGAACTTTCAAACAAACATTATTCGGATCTTTCAAATTACAAGGAGATGCTCGAGATAGAGGCGCAGAGGGCAAACGTGAGCACCAACTTCAAGAAAACAGAGAAGGTGTTTGTCGTTGAGGGCTGGGTTCCACAGAAGAAGTACGAAGAATTCGTAAAGTCGCTCAAGAGTTTCACTAAGGGAAAGGTGGAGATCGAGAAGCTAAATGACAAGGAGCTTGCTCCTACTCTTGTGAAAAGGCCAAAGTTCCTCCAACCGTTCGACTACCTTGTCGAATTCCTTTCAGTGCCGCGAAGCGATGAAATCGACCCGACATGGATATTCATAGTGACATTCCCGATATTCTACGGCCTTATGATAAGCGATGTGGGATACGGGATCGCCTCATTTTTGCTTGCAACATGGATTGCAAGGCTTAGGATCAAGGCTGCTCCAGAGGACATACTCTACAATGCAGCGAAGATCTGGCAGCTCAACTCGATTGCAGTCATAGTGTTTGGCTTCCTTTCAAACCAGTATTTTGGCTTCCATCTCAACCAGTACTTCACAAGCTTTGTCGGCTTTGACTGGGTTAAGGATGCGACGTCTATACTCCTGCTGACGATAGTCTTCGGGCTTGTGCAGGTGATTCTTGGGTTCGTGTTCAGCTTCATAAACAACTGGAACAAGGGCCACAAGAAGCACGCGATAAGCAAGCTCACATCGATGATAACTATACTTTTGGGAGTTGTTGCAGTGTATGGATTCTTCACCAGCGCAAGTTACATGATACCCTTCGGAATCGTGATGTTCATCTTCCTAATAGTAACGGCGGTGCTAAGCGGCATAGAGGCAAGCGAGATAACCAACCTTATGACGCACCCGTTAAGCTATGCCAGAATTCTGGGATTCGGGCTTGCGAGTATAATAATAGCTATGCTTATAGACACGGGCTTTACGCCCAACTTCCATAACGGCATATTAGGGTTTATAATATTGCTTATCATATTTGTATTGCTACACTTCGTGAACATGATCTTGGGCATATTCGAGGGGCTTATCCAAGGTGTAAGGCTCAACTTTGTTGAGTTCTTCTCCAAGTTCTACACAGGTGGGGGAATAAAGTACAAGCCATTTGCTTACAAACGAGTTAATACTAAAGAAGAATAATTGGTAATAATATGACTGTAGATATAGGAGCTGCAATAGCAGCAATTGGAGCTGGAGTTGCCATCGCAGGAGGGGCAATCGGAACAGGAGTCGCGCAGTCGGCAATCGGTGCCGCTGGATTGGGGCTCATCGCAGAAAAGCCAGAGGAGCTCGGAAGAGTGCTTCTGTTCTTGGTGCTTCCAGAGACTCTGCTCATCTTCGGATTCGTTATCGCGATCCTGATCATGCTCTTCGCAGGCATAGTGTAAAGGGTTACGCATGTCACTGCACGAAATAAAGGATCAGATAGCAAAGGATGCGCAAAAGAAGGCGCATTTAATTGACGATGAAGCTAGCGCAGAGAGCGCTAAGCTCATCGCTTCGGCAAAGGAGGGCGTGAAGAATATAGAGGAGCAATCAAAGCGCGAGCTCGCCTGGAGATATGAAGCCATGGCAAGGGAGAGCAAGGCCGGAATTGAGATAGAACGGCACAACTCCCTGCTCGTGGCCAAGGAAATCGTGGTAGACTCGCATCTGAACTCTGTAAAGAAAGCGATAGTATCGCAGATAATGAAGGGCAACTACGAAAAGTTCCTCAAAAAGGCCATGGCAAACGCGCAGCAGCTTATCGGAACAAAGGACATGATAATAAAGGCGGACAAGGAGAGCCTCAAGATCCTAAAGAAGCTCGGCTATCATGCAGAAGCTTCAGGGGAGAAGGGTATAAAGATGCAGAGCAAAGACGGCGCGATAAGGGTTGACGGCAGCATCGACAGCATGATCGAATCGCACATTGAGCTGATAAAGAGCAAGATAAACGAAGCGGTTTTTGAAGAGAAGAAATCCAAAGTCGCAAGAGTCGTCAAGGCCAAGCCAAAGAAGGCGAAAACGGTAAAGAAAAAGGTTGCAAAGAAATCAAAGAGAAACAAAAAGTGATCTAATGCCAGTAGCGGGATACGAAGCAGCAAGCATATACGGATACTCAACGGCCAGAGTGAAGGCCATGGAATCCAAGATGATAACCCGCGACACGATGCAGAGCATAATCAACTCAAAGGACGTGGCATCGATGCTTTCGATTCTGGTGCAGACCGACTACAAAAAAGAGCTTGAGGAATTCGGCGGAGTGAACATAAAGTCGGATATGATAGACTTCGCACTATCAAAGAACCTCGGCCACAACGTTGACAAGCTAATAACGGTTGCGCCGATAGTCAACAGGGACATTGTCAGATCGATTGCAGGAAAGTGGGACCTCTACAACATAAAGCTCGCAATCGAGGCAAAGGAGAAAGGATCAGGATTTTCGGAGGTTTCAAAGTATGTTGTTGATTACGGAATGTACAATGCATCTGCGCTCAAGGAGCTGATGGGCGAGCCGAATGTGGAGAGTATGATAGGCAGAATGATAATCAACTCGCCTTACAGAAAGATACTCACAGGCGCACTTGAAAGCTACAGGAAGGACAAGAGCTCGCTGCAGGCTGCGATAGTAATCGATAAGATGTACTACGCACAGCTCAGTTCGATAATAATCAAGCTTCTTGACATGCACCATGAATCTGCGCAGATAATAAAGCTCAGCATCGACACGAAGAATCTTCTGCTTCTCATCAGGGGCAAGAAGTACGGTGTGAAATTCTCCGACTTCGGGGGCAATCTGATTGAGAATGGCACAATAAAGATGCCGCATCTCAGGGATCTTTACGAAAATTCAAAGGATCTTGAATCGCTCGTGAAAGAGATAAAAGTTTTCGATCTTACAGATGCTCTGGATAGATACAAGAACAGCAAGAGAAAGGAGCTTATGACTTTTGAGATTGCAATGAGCAATAGTATAATGGAGAAAAGCATGAAACTGCTCAAACACAGTGTTCTTTCGATCGGAACAATAGTCGCATATTCATACCTCAAGGAGATAGAGGTTTTCACGCTCAGAATTATAATCAAGGGAAAGACTTACGGACTCGGAAAGGAAGAGATGGCAAGGATGATGGTATGGAAGGCAGAGTAGGAAAGGATTACAAGATCGCAGTGATAGGAAGCAGGCTCCTAGCCATAGGCTCAAAGCTCGCCGGAATAAGCCAGTCTTACAACGTAACCGAACCCGAGGAGGTCGAAGGAACATTGCGCACTCTTCTCGAGAAGGAAGATGTTGGAATAATAGTCATAACACAGGGGCTTGCAAAGAAGGTAAAGGACAGAAAGCTCCAGCATGCAATCGAGAACAGCTTAATGCCTCTGATAATTGACGTTGCGGATTTCAACGAGCCGCCTGCTGAAGCTGACGTGCTCAGGAAGCTGATACTTAGGGCAGTAGGAATTGATATTAATAAAATGACAATGAAGTGATGATTTGGGAATAATAGAAAAAATAGCAGGACCGCTTGTTGTTGCCAACACAATGATTGGAAGCAGCATGTACGATGTGGTAAGAGTAGGAAAGCTTAGGTTGATAGGAGAGGTAATACAGCTAAAGAAGGACAAGGCAGTCATACAGGTTTACGAAGATACAGCAGGACTTAGGCCAGGGGAAGAGGTAGTATCAACAGGACTTCCGCTTTCGGTTGAACTTGCACCAGGAATACTCGGCAAGATATATGATGGAGTTCAGAGGCCGTTGGATTCAATTGAGAAAATTTCTGGGAGCTTCATCTCAAGAGGAATTGAGGTATCGCCACTTGACAAGAAGAAGAAATGGAAGTTTGTCGCAACAGCAAAGAAGGGCTCAAAGGTCAGCGAGGGCAACATACTCGGATACGTTCAGGAGACAGAACTGATCAAGCACTACATAATGGTGCCACAGGGAATCACGGGAACAATTGACAAGATAAAGGAAGGAAACTTCACAATTGAAGAAGAGATAGCTGTATTGAAAAGCAATGGGAAGAATGTAAGCTTGAACATGATTCAGAAGAGGTCGGTAAGAAAGCCTTCGGATTACAAGCAGAAGTTCAGATCTGAGGAGCCATTGATGACAGGTCAGAGAGTTGTCGACACATTCTTCCCAGTTGCAAAGGGCGGAACTGCTGCAGTCCCAGGACCTTTCGGGAGTGGCAAGTGTGTTTCTGGTGATACACCGGTTTTGCTATCGGACGGAAGCATCAAAAATATCCAAGACATCTACAACTCGGTGCTTTCTAATAATGAAGGCATTGAACAAAATGGTAGTGAAACTATAATCAAACTAAAGGAGCCTTTGGGATTGTTCTCGCTACAAAATTCTGAGATGACGAAGAGTAGCTCGATGTATATCTATAAGGGGATGAGCGATTCTTTGATGGAAGTCAAGACTAGAACTGGGAGGATTGCGAGGATAACCCCAGTCCACAAACTGTTCAGAATAACTGAAGATGGGGATGTTGTTGAGACAATGTCAAAAGAACTTAAGGTCGGGCAGTTCATAGCCTCGGTTAGGAAGTTTGATTCTGAAAATAAAGATGCAAAAATAAGCATGACAGCGCCATTGTATAGGGGTTCAATGAAGCACATCAAGATCCCAGAAATGGTGACGCCGGAACTTGCTGAATTTATCGGGTATTACGTTTCTGAAGGGTACATAAGGGCCAAAAACACTGTTGTGTTTACAAATTCTGAAAGTGTGTTGTTGGAAAGATTTATGGAACTCGCCAAGTGGATTTTTGGAGTGGAAGGAAAAATTGAGCTCCAGAAAGATAAAACGCCAAATGTTCTGTTACACAGCAAGGCTTTGGTAGACTTCATTAAAGCAATAGGTTCAGGAGAAAATTCGAAAGAGAAACAAATCCCTGCAATACTATTAAAGTCAAGCAACACATCAATTGCGGCATTCTTCGCTTCGTATTACATAGGAGATGGATCATACTATGACGGGCAAGTAGAATTTACAACTGCGAGCTCAAAGCTTTCAAATCAAATTTCGTATGTGTTGACAAGATTTGGAATTATAAGTTCGTCTACCTACGGGATAATTGATGGCACGCCTTACTATAGGATATTTACACGGGGTAAGGACAATCTTAACCAGCTATATGAACTGATGTCACCGATGGCAAAGCATATTAAAATCACAAAAATGGGGGAGTATGCAAATTCGAGGGTACATGGAGGGAGCGGCATAGATGTTTTGCCGCTATCGCCTGAAGCAATAAAACGCCTATACCAATTCACCCTACCGTATGCGGAATTGAAGAAGGAGGGTGTTGAGATTCACAACTGCATTGGAGGAAAGGGGAGGATGGGTGCAGGGATGTTCAAAAAATTCACGCAGCTGATGTTTGTAAATTCAGGAAACCAGCAGCTAGTACAGAGCACGCAAAAACTCGGACTTTCACTTGATTACATATACTGCGATGAAATAGTGTCAATCGAGGAGACGCATGGGCCGTTTGAAGTTTATGATGTAACAGTGCCAGAATATGGTTCTAATTTCGTTGGTGGACAAGGTGCAATATTATTGCATAACACAGTAATCCAACACCAGCTCGCGAAGTATTCTGATGCAGACCTTGTGGTTTATGTCGGATGCGGAGAGCGAGGAAACGAGATGACTGAAGTATTGGTTGAATTCCCTCACCTGCTGGACCCAAAGACCAACAAACCGCTCATTGAGAGAACCGTTTTGATTGCAAACACAAGCAACATGCCTGTAGCAGCAAGAGAGGCGAGCATCTACACAGGAATAACTATCGCTGAATACTTCAGGGACATGGGATACAACATAGCGCTCATGGCAGACTCGACTTCAAGATGGGCAGAGGCCATGCGAGAAATCTCTGCAAGGCTTGAGGAGATGCCTGGAGAGGAAGCATATCCGGCATACCTGCCAAAGAGACTCGCTGAATTCTACGAGAGAGCAGGAAAGGTAGAATCAATGAACGGGAAAATCGGATCGATAACTATCATCGGCGCAGTATCGCCTGCAGGGGGAGATATCTCTGAACCAGTATCTCAGGGAACACTTAGGGTAACCAAGACGTTCTGGGCGCTCGATGCGTCGCTTGCGAACTCGAGGCACTTCCCATCGATCAACTGGCTCAACAGCTACTCGCTCTACCTGAACATAATGCATGATTGGTATGTCAAGAACCTCGGGGAGAGCTTTGTGGAGAACAGGAAGAGCGCAATGAGCCTGCTCCAGAGGGAATCTGAGCTCAAGGACATAGTGCAGCTCGTTGGTGCCGACGCCCTGCCTGATTCTGAGAGGATAGTGCTCGAGATAGGCAGGATGATAAGGGAGGATTTCCTGAGGCAGAGCGCATTCGATGCGATCGATGCTTACACGGGTATAGAGAAGCAAAAGACAATGCTCGACATCATGCTGCACTACGGAAAGAGGGCAAACGAAGCGGTGAAGCGCGGGGTCCCGAGCGATAAGATAATATCGCTCAAGACAAAATCAGACATAGCCAGAATGAAGGAATGGAAGGAAGCAGATTTTGCTTCGCATGCAAAGAAGCTCAGGAGCGACATCGATTCTGAATTCGATGCGCTCATAAAGGAGGAGGCGATAGCTGCAAAAGAGTGATATTATGAAGTTCGAAATAGAATATAAGACAATTGAAAGCGTTGCAGGACCGCTCGTAGTGGTCAAAAATGTGAAGAATGCATCGTACAACGAGATAGTTCGGATAAACATGTCCGATGGGGAATCAAGGCTCGGGCAGGTGCTCGAGACAGGAAGCGGATACGCCGTGGTGCAGGTGTTCGGGCCTACGGACGGAATAAACATCGACAAGACTTCGGTTACTTTCCTTGGTGATACATTCAGGTTCGGAGTGTCTGAGGATATGTTCGGCAGGATATTCGACGGACAGGGAAGGCCGATGGACATAAAGGCGGGCGTGAAGGTCGAGGAGAAGTTCGATGTCAACGGCGAGCCGATAAACCCGGTGTCGAGGGCGATGCCGAGCGACTTCATCGAGACAGGAGTGTCTGCGATCGATGGGCTAATAACGCTGGTCAGGGGGCAGAAGCTCCCGATATTCTCGGGATCGGGACTGCCGCACAACGAGCTGACCGCTCAGGTGGCGAAGCAGGCGAAAGTGAAGGGAAGCGGCGACTTCGCGGTGGTCTTCGCGGCAATTGGGATCACGTACGATGATGCAACATTCTTCATAAACGAGTTCAAGAAGGCGGGATCGCTGTCAAGGACGGTGGCATTCATCAATCTCGCTGACGACCCGAGCATAGAGAGGATACTAACGCCCAGGATTGCGCTAACGACAGCGGAATTCCTCGCCTATGAGAAGGGCTATCACGTTCTGGTAATACTCAACGATATGACCAACTACGCCGAAGCGCTCAGAGAGATGGGGAGCGCGAGGGAAGAAGTGCCGGGAAGGAGAGGGTACCCTGGTTACATGTACACCGACCTTGCGAGCATATACGAGCGGGCGGGGATAATCAAGGGCAAGAAGGGAAGCATAACCCAGCTCGACGTGGTCACCATGCCTGGCGACGATATCACGCATCCGATACCTGACCTCACAGGTTACATAACGGAGGGCCAGATATTCCTGAGCAGGGACCTTGCGAACAGGAGCATAAACCCTCCGATAAACCCGCTGATCTCCCTTTCGCGATTGATGAACAACGGAATCGGAGTGGGAAAGACAAGAGAGGACCACAGAGGGGTAGCAGACCAGCTCTACGGAGCGTACGCAAAGGCGCAGGACGCAAAGAACCTGAGTTCTGTCGTCGGTGCCGAAGCGCTCAGCGATGACGACAAGGTATTTTTGAAATTCGGGGAGGATTTCGAAAAGAGGTTCCTCGGGCAGGGGCAAGACGAGAGGAGGAGCATCGAAGATACGCTCAACATCGGATGGGATCTGCTCGCTGACTTAAAAGCGGAGGACCTCACCAGGATAAAGAAGGAGCACATAGCCAAGTACCACAAGCCGAAGGGAGGAACGTGAAGAGACTAAACCCGACAAGGATGAACCTTACCATCACCAAGAGAACGAAGAAGATGGCAAAGAAAGGTCACGACATTCTCGAGAGGAAGAAGGAAGTTCTGGTGATAGAGTTCATGAAGCTCCTCCAGCAGTCCAAGAACGATAGATCATATCTGTATGAGCTCATGCAGAACGCGTACAAGACTGTTGCTATCGCCTCTACTTATATCGGAGACTTTGAGCTCGAGAATGTGGCAGCGCACATGCCGGAGACCACGCCGGTAAAGATAACGCTCAAGAACATCATGGGAGTCAAGGTTCCTGAGATTGCGAAGGCACAGCGTGAGATATCGCTTCTCAACAAGGGCTACAGCCTTTTGTCGACCAGCACTGCTGTAGACGATGTTAGCGATACATTCCAAGAAGTGGAAAACAGCATAATAGACATCGCGAAGCGAGAGCAGGGTCTAAAGAGACTTGTGATAGAGATCGACAAGACAAAAAGAAGGGTCAATGCACTTGAATACGTAATTATGCCTCAGCTCAATGCGCAAACAAAATACATTGCAATGAGGCTTGATGAGATTGACAGGGATATGTTCTCGGCACTAAAGCACGTCAAGAAAAAACTAAACAAGGCAAGGTAGAATGGTTAACGCAAGTCTATTCAGCGGCGGCAAGGATTCCGTACTCGCCCTGCACAAGGCGATAGAAAGCGGCATAGAAATAGACCTGCTTATAACGATGCAGTCTGCTAACGAATACAGCTACATGTTCCATTATCCTAACATAGACGCGACAGGGCTGCAAGCTGAAGCGCTCGGGATAAAACAAATTATAATGAGGACAGAGGGCAAGAGCGAAACCGAGCTTCTTGACCTCGAAAGCGCTTTGGTGGACAACGAGGTAAACCTGGTTGTAAGCGGTGCAATAGCAAGCAACTACCAAAAAGAGAGGCTTGACAAGATAACAAAAGCGCACAGCATAAAATCGGTTACGCCGCTATGGGGCATAAAGCCCGAAGTGGAGCTTGAGGAGATTACGCAAAACTTCGATTCAATAATAACGCAGGTTAGTGCCGAGGGTTTTGATAAGAGTTATCTTGGTGCGAAGATAGACAATGCGATGGTGGAAAAACTAAAGGATCTAAACAGTAAATACGGGATAAACATGCTTTTCGAAGGTGGGGAAGCAGAAACATTTGTGCGCGATGCACCGCTTTTCAAGAAAAAGATTGTCATCGACCAATCAGATACAGTCTGGCAGGGACAGGTGGGACGCTATCTCATAACCAAAGCTCACCTTGCAGATAAGGATAAATAGCTTTAATCGTTTTTAGTATCGTGTTGAGATGGTTCTATCCGAACGGAGTAAATATGCATTCAATCCCATCGACGAGGACAACGAACTTGCAGAAAAGATAATCAAGAGCGGCAAGAAAGTCATACAGCTCAACAGGGGAGACATTGCGCTCTATTTTCCGACGCCAAAATACATCAAGGATGCATACATTGAGGCAATACGTGAGAATAAGACTTTCTACACCAGGTCTCGTGGAATACCAGAATTGATTGATGCGGTAATCGGAAGATACAAGCGTATGTTCAACATCAACCTTCGTGAAGAGGACATAGTAACTACAGAAGGAGTGTCAGAGGGTCTTTACTTCCTAAATGCATCGCTCCTAAATCCTGGCAACCATGCGATAGTATTCAAACCATATTACACACAGTACATACCAAACATCGAATTATCCGGCGGGAAGGTATATCACCTCGACTACAAGGAAGAGATGGGCTGGGACATTGACACAGATGAGCTTGAAGATCACATAAAGAGGATGAAGGAGAAACGAGGGATAAAATACATCATAATAACCAACCCTAACAATCCGACAGGCACGGTGCTGCCGAGAAAAACTCTCAAAAGGGTGGTTGATCTTGCAAACGAGCACAAGTTGGTCCTTGTAAGCGACGAGATATATGACGAGATAGTCTACAACAACGCCAAGTTCACAAGCGTTGCTCAGCTCGCAAAAGACATGCCGCACGTGATACTCAACGGCGCATCAAAGAACCTGGATGCTACCGGATTTAGAATTGGTTTCATGATAGTTCCCGGAGAGGACAAGGAATCGATGGAGCTAAAGAAGAAGTTTGAGGATTTTGCTTCGGTTCGAGTTTCGGTTAATGCGCCTGCGCAGTATGCGGTTGCTGAAGCAATAAGAAATGTGAAGGAGCACAAGAAAGCGGTCGGAGGCATGGTTAAGGAGATAGAATCAAGGGTCAACTTCGCGATTAAGCTGTTGAACGAGAATCCTTACCTTCAGGCGGTGAGGCCAAACAGCGCGTATTACATCTTCCCGAGGATAGATTTAAAATCATTGAATTACAAAAGGGATAAGGAGTTTGTTGACGACCTTCTTGAGAAGAAGCTTGTGCAGATAACAAGAGGGTCTGGATTCGGATCCCAAAACCACATAAGGATAGTGTCGCTCCCAAGCAAACAAACACTTGGCGAGGCAATAAATAGGCTGAACGAGTTTTGTATGAAGAGAGCAAGATAGGAACGGAGGTATAGTCTAGTGGTAGGACGCGACCCTTACACGGTTGAGGCAGGAGTTCAATTCTCCTTACCTCCATATAATCACAGAAACAGGCAGTCATTGTAGTAAAACATAAATATTTCTTTAGTTAGATAGATACTATGAACACAGATACAGATAGGGCAATACTCCTTAGCATTGATTTAAATTTTGCACAGGATATTTTAAACGGAATAAAAAGATGGGAATATCGAAAAACACCGCCAAAGTTAGATAAAGAAACTATAATGGTGCTATATGCGTCCAAAGACATGCACGCTATAATCGGAGATTGTATTGTAACAAAAGTCTTGCAGGAGCCGCTAGATACGTTAGTAGAACACACAATAAAAGAAACAACATCAACAAAAGAGCGACTACAAAAATATTTTCAAGGCTTAGATATATGTTCTGCATTAAGAGTTGAAGAACCTAGAAAATATCAAAAAACTATTTCCTTAAATGAGCTTAGAGCAAAAATCCCCGGCTTTATGCCTCCGCAGAGTTTTTACTATTTGAGAAGAGATGAGCCTAAATTTAATTTCCTATTTGATTTGATAGATTCCCGATATAAGGGCACTGAAAATAAGCCAAAACGGCTTAAAAGTTTCTAAATAAAGGTCTAATTTTTTGTCTTCTGACGATGATTTTTAAAGTATAAATATCAGAAATAAGAAATATTTATACGGTGGGTGGAATGAATGATTTTAAAGAGGTTAGCGGTGCCTCTAGTAAAAATAATAACGGAGAAGTCAGCCATGAATTTAGTGAGATTAAAAGAAAGCCTGAGAAGCCACTGGTTTATCCTCCGGTTGTTATAGCGCACATAACTAGCGATATCGCTGATCTTTTTAAGCCAAGACTAGTTGGAAAGGAAAGCATACAACTACATTATTCCGCACAGATGAATAGCCATCCACATTTGGGAACCGTTCTAAGTTTAATGACGGCATTCAGGTTAGGCGAATATCTTTCAGAAAAATGTAATATCCCTGCAAAACTAAAATTTGAGGTTTTGGAAAATGTTCCTAGGCTGTTGACATTTACATCTCATCACCATCGATAAATTTCATACCATCACATCAAGTATGTGATGAGGTATGCAAGTAGACAGGAATAGATGTGAATTGTCACTCTTTTTATCCCGATAAACCTGTTCCTGCCAAGTCCAAACACCTCCTTCAACCTTGAGAATATTCTCTCTATGGCCCATCTCCTGCCGTATTCAGGATCTTTCGGCGTTTCGGACTTCCTGAATCTCCTCCCGTTGATTGCAATCACAGGTTTTACTCCGTTATATCGAAGTTCCTCTTTCACGTCCGAGGAATCGTACGCTGAATCTCCGAGGTATTTGGCGCCAAACGTAAGATGGAACCTGCGCCTCACATCCTCAAACAATTTTCTGAACGTCTTCTTTTCATTCATATTCGCAGGTGAAATCCAGAAGGTGAGCGGGATCTCATTTTCTGCATCAGCAATTGCATGGAGTTTGTACCCCACGAAAAGAGTGTTCGCATTCCCCTTTGCGTTCTCCTGTTCTCTCTTTGACGGTGTTCTGTACCCCCATTTTGCATTTGCATCCTTCCGAGAATGTGCAGGTACATCTGTGCCATCCTGTGCGATCAGGCATAGTTGTCTCCCACGATATTTTTCCTGAATTATTGCATTGTACAATTCATGGAGAATCTCCGGGTCCGAACGCTTTCTCACCTTCGAGAAGATGGAGAAATGCGGAATCCCTTTGTATCCCAACATCTTTCCGATGATGTTCGTTCCAACGAATTCTGCAAGTTCCCTGTCGGTCAAATGTTGCATCTGTTTTATTGCAAATGCAACAATGTGCTTGGCAAACTTCTTCGTGTGCCCATGCAGTTGCACTATGACATTTGCAACCGCCTTTACCTCTGGTATTTTATTCTTTAGGTTCTCTATTTTCATATTCTCTATACCTCGCGCAGGTGTTTGTCGTCTAAGAGAAAAGAGAACCTGCGTTCGAGGTTATATAAAACTAGAAAGACTTAAAATGTCAACTACCTAAAATTCAATAGGCTGTTGACATTTACATCTCATCACCATCGACAAACCTCATACCATCACATTAGGTATGTGATGAGGTATGCAAGTACCTAAC
>JBOGSA010000022.1:0-3956 GCA_050749785.1 Candidatus Micrarchaeales archaeon
TGCAAGGTGCGTATCTGTTCGCCATACCTTGCACCAAAAGGTCTCCTTTGGAGATGGTCTTGAGATGCCCCATCGCTTGCGATGTTGGGTGGTTCACCACCAATGAGATGAGGTGAAACTATGGCAAAGAGTTACGTAAAATTCGAAGTTTCGAAGGAAGTGTCAGATAAGGCTCTAGAAGCAGTCAGGTTGGCAAAGCAAAAGAACGCCGTAAGAAAGGGCGTCAACGAGACTACAAAGAGCATAGAGCGCGGATTGTCTTCGCTTGTTGTCCTAGCTGAGGATGTGGAGCCTGAAGAGGTTGTAATGCACATACCGATGCTTTGCGACCAGAAGAACGCGCATCTTGTATACGTTCCTACAAAGCTTGCACTCGGAAACGCTGCAGGACTAAAGGTGCCGTGCGCATCTGTTGCAATCGAGAAGAATGCTGATTCGGAAGCTCTGATAAAGGATATAGTTTCAAAGATATCCGGAAAGTCATCGGCCGCAAGGGAAGCTGCAAAGCCAGCCGCCCCTGTTGAAACAAAGCCGAAGGAGGAGAAGAAGCCAAAGCCAAAGAAGGAAGAGAAGAAGGCAGAAGAGTGAGCAAATGTCTGCAGAACAGTCCGATAAGCCCGATAAACCACAACCTCCAGCCGCAGCTCCGGTGCAGCAGCAAGGAGCGCAGAAGGCTGACAAGCCATTTGATGGCTACCTAGCGCAGGTCGTAGAGGTAGTGAAGGTTAGGACAGGAATATATGGAGAAGTAAGGCAGATAATGGCAAAGATAATGGAGGGCAATGACAAGGGAAGAGTCATAAGGCGAAACATTGCCGGAAGGATCAAGGTCGGCGACTATGTAAGATTGCCTGACACGACAAGGGAAGCAAAACAGATAAGGGTAAGATAAAATGAAATGCTCATACTGCACATCTGAGATCGAGAAGGGAACCGGAATGATGTATGTCAAAAAGACCGGCCAGATTCGATACTTCTGCTCGAAGAGATGCTATAAGTTCGAAGTGAAGATGAAGAAGAAGCCGAGCCAAAAGGAAATAAGGGAGATACAGAAAGCTGGCAAATAAGTTTTATAAAAAGTTATCCCACTAATTGTTTCCAAGGAATTTATCTGCCTGAAGATTTGCCGCGCCGCCGATTCCGCAGCCGCAGCCAGAACCCGGCGGCTTTCCTATGTTGCCAAGGGCCGGAACCTGTATGTCCTCGAGATATTTCGAATCCAGTTTCTGCAGCACGCTGTAATCCCTCTTGGTCTTCTGCCAATAATCGACCTTCTGGTCCTTGTTAAGCGCAATCTCCACCGACGCCTTGATAAGGGCCTTCACCGCATTTATCATCACTCCCGAGTTGCTCATTCCCTTGCCCGAGATGAGGCTGTTAAGATACGTGAAGCTGTAATCAGCTCCTGTCTGAAAAACCAACCTGTCCATTATCCCCAACTGCCCAGACCAATTTGGCAGCCTCTTTGCCCAGTGTGCGGTATGCTTTGAGCACGCGCTCATCAGCGCCTTTTGCTCTGGCGTCATCATCTTGTCTATGAAAAATCCGCCCTTGAGCACGCTAAGGGGCACGAAGAATAGCGGCAAAATCAGGGAAGGATAGTCGTGCACCCTATCAACGAGCTCAAGCGTCTTTGTTGTATCATCCGGCGTCTCCTCAGGCAGCCCCATCACAATAGTGCAGTGCGGGATTATGAAGTTGTCTGCCATGATCCCCATTCCCTGCTCCACAACCTCCGGCCAGTCCTCAGGCTTCCAGGGCTTGAGCTTTCCCATCATGTACCTCTGCATTATCCTCGGCGAACCGGTCTCTATGCCTGTTTGGAATCCAGACAGGTTCTTCTCGTTCAGCCCAGAATAGTAGGAGAATTCCTCGGTTATTTTCGGGTTGCTCAACGCGCTGGCAAATGTGCAGTGCGTGAAAGCTATGCGCTTGTTGTACTTTGATATCTCCTTTACCAGGTCGACAACATGGTGGTTTATCTTCCACTCCCCTGCCTGTGTCCCGTATCTAAGAATGTCCTCTGAGAGAAGGGTGACATTGTCAACATATGGGGAGGAGGAGTTGATTGCAACCTCCTTGATTATGAAGTCCTTGGGTATCCACCTAAATCCAGACATGAGTTCAAGGTCGCAGAATTGGCAGCCCCTGCCGCATCCCCTGCTTATCTCGACCATCCCCCAAAAGCTCGGACCTTTTATAATGTGCGGATCAGGTCGCATCTTGTTGCTCGGCGTCTGTATCTTCCTATCAGTTATCTTTCTTAGGAGCAGGTCGTCCCAGAACTGTTTTTCCAGCGCCTCTGCAGGCCCGAACACAACAATATCTATTCCAATCTTGTCCTGCTGCTCTGGATCTATGTCCATCTCCCATATCCCTGGCCCTCCGGCGACTACAAGCGAATTCGGATTTGATGACTTTATGTCCTGAATCAATCTTTTGAAGAAGAACCTGTTGTAAGGCTCCTTGCCTCCAGTAAGCCCGACCATTGTAGTGGTAGCAGGCCCAAACCCTAGAGGATCCATTGTAGAGACGATGTATACCTTGCCAGGTATCTTTGACACGCTCTGCGGCGTTGCCACTGCAACACTGTATCCCATGTCCGACAGATACGCCTCTATCTTCCTTAGCGCGAGTATCGAAAGTTCCGCTATGCCGTTCTTGTTGGGCACCTCTGAGAAGAATTTAGCCTCAATAAATTTCCTTACTTGTCCGGGCAGGAGATCTCGCGGCACGCATGCAAGAAAGCCTGCCATGAAACTCATGTTGTAGTTGTGCATGCAAGATTCGTCTGCAGTAACTACGAAGTCATATGTTGGATGTTGCGTATCCATGCGCCCCACACATAATGCAACAGAGCAAGCCTTTTATCTTATTCAACAGGTTAGACGTTCGTCTAACCTATCGCTTAGGTCTCCCACCTCTTTTTATACATTAAAGCGCAAATGGAAACATGGCAAAAATCAAACTAGACGAATACAGCACCTATGTGTTGCATACGTTGGGGAAGAAAGGCGGACCAGAGCTTCTAGTTGCGCTCAAGCGTGATCTGGTCAGCCACGGCAAAAAGCCAGAACAAGCCACATTGCTCCTAAGGAACATGAGAGACAAGTATAGCATAGCAAAAATAACCGGCGCGCTTGGCAATGAGATAATAGAGCTAAACGAGCTCGGGAAAGCGCTCTACGATGCATGCAAGAAATGATTTCATGGAAGTAAGACTTGGAAGATACAAGCACTTCAAGGGGAAGATGTACGAAGTCCTTGGCATCGCCAGGAATTCTGAAAATCCAGGCGAGGAATTCGTGGTCTACAGGGCGCTATACAAGAGCGAAGAATTCGGAGACAGCGCAATGTGGATCAGGCCAAAGGCGATGTTTCTTGAAAAAGTTGAGAAGGATGGAAAGATAATCTCCAGATTCAAATACATTGGCACTAACGATTGAGTCTACTTTCTGGTTATTGTCTTCAATGCGACATTCTTCTCAAGAGCAGGAGTTATCTCAAAAACATTGCTAAACTGCGAGCCTGTATGCAGAAGGCTCCCAATTGTAATGTCGAACTCTTTCTTAGTTAGCTCTGAGAAATCCAGCCCCACGCTTGTGACCACCTGCTTTTGTTCTGAGGTGATGTTCATCAGCTCTAAGTACAGCGCGCCATGTTTTCCATCATATTTTCCCTCGCGCGCCTTTCCTAGTGCCGCTGCCATCCCTGCCCTTTCGATTTTCTCCTTCGCCACACTCCCACCAATTCAGTTGCGCATTTTCTCATATTTAACTCTTCAGAGCGGGAAATCCCACGCTCTTTAGAGGTGGGATGAAAGCGGGGGCGAAGTAATATATAGATGTAGGTTCATATAATGATAGAGAAATATGCCAAAAGGATACAATTCATCGGAAACATCGGTGCATTTCATGGGCTACCATTTCGTGTGGTGTCCGAAATACAAAAGGAAA
>JBOGSA010000023.1:0-29022 GCA_050749785.1 Candidatus Micrarchaeales archaeon
CAGGTTCATGGGTGAAAAGAAGGTTGCAATACACACCTATTCGTGCCTTCTTGCATACATGATAACATATCTGATGTGATCCTATGCAATTTGACGAGGGTGATTGGATGTAAATGTCAAGTCCCTATTCATCTCTTTAAGCAGAAGGTATATATACGTTACTAACGCCATAGTTAGTAACTAACGCCATAGTTAGTAACTAACGGGTGCATGAATATGTTGTTTGACGTGAATCCCAAAGAAAAAACCTCCGATTTGTACGACCGTAAAAGGGAGCTTGAGGAGCTGCATTCATCGGTAAAGCGAGGCGAGAGGTTGAGTGTGGTGTATGGCGTGAGGAGAATCGGAAAGACAAGCCTAATCCACACCTTCCTAAGCCAAAAGGAAGTACCGTACTCATTCATCGACGCACGCCAAATATATATGGAGAGTTCATCTGTGCCACCACAGAAGCTGTATCAAGCGATATTTGAGAACTTCTTTAATTTTGCCATGAAGTTCGGCGGCGAGACAGAAGAGTCTTTATCCAAAAAGTACCCTACAATGTTTTCGGGAGATGAGATGCCATCGCTACTTCGTGACATTAACGACTGGTGCAAGGGGAAGCGTATTAGCTACGTCATTGTATTCGATGAGGCGCAGTATCTTCGGTTTGGGGGGAGCGTCAAATATGACGTGATGATCGCATGGAGCATTGACAATCTTTCAAACGTCACCTACATGCTCACGGGAAGCGAAATAGGAATGTTGAAGGAATTCCTTAAGTATGAGGATGTTGATGCGCCACTGTACGGAAGATTCAGAAACGAGATATATCTCGAAAAATTTGATAAGGAAACTGCATCGAAATTCCTCGAAAAAGGGTTTAATGAAACAGGCAAGCGAGTAAGCAAGGAAGAAATCAATGGAGTGATAGCAATGATCGGCGGGATTGTGGGTTGGCTCACTTACTATGGGCACTACAGATGCGTTGATGGGCTGAATCACGAAAAGGCGCTGAAAAAAGTTTTTGATGAGGGATCAAAGATAGTGGTAAAGGAAATAGAGACATTAATCTCAAAATCGAGGGCGAGATACCTATCAATTCTCAGGTCGATATCTGAAGGTACTGATACCTGGTCTGGTATAAAACGCCGTGCAGTAGGCGATGCTGGTACAATACCGGATACGCGATTGAATGCACTCTTGCAGCAGCTCGTGAAATTCGGCATAGTAGACAAGACGGGCGACGAGCGATATTCCATTATAGATCCAATAACCTTAAGCGCGGTTAAAAAAATGGGCAAAGTTAATAAACCTTGATTTGCCAGTGATAAGCATGTCAGAAGAAGATGAGATAAGCTCAGACCTCGGGAAGAAGTCCAAGAAAGGCGGCCATGTGAGCATCGCCTTACCTATGGCAATCTGGATAGCGCTTCTTCTTTTGGGATTGATACTTCAGGCATACATCACGCTTACAAACATAACAACAGGAACCACATTCACGATATTAAACGGCGTCTCAAGTTTCATACTAAAGCTTCCAGGAGTCATCATACTCCCGATAGTCTTTGGCGCTTTTGTTGGCGCCATAGTAGGACTGCGCACAACAGGAAAGATAAGAGCAGCAGCGATGGCAGGACTTCTCAACGGAGTATATGCGTGCCTAGTTTACATTATCGCAATAGTGATAATCTATCTTGTTCTGCTCTATTCACTCAATGGAATACAGCCTACGCTATTGTTTCTTCTAGAATACTGGATAGCAGCACCAGTGGTCTTGGTGATAGCATTGTCGGTAGTATTCGCAGTCATCTCATCGCTAAGAAAGCTAATGTAATCACTTCGCAGCGCTGACTATCTTTATCACGTCATTGTCCTTGAGTTCTTGCTCCTTTCCGATCCTTCTCTTGCTCCTAGCATCAAGCGCATAGAGCATGTTCTTTGCAAGATCCGTGTGTATTACAGATGCGAGATCTTCTGCAGTGCTGCTTACAGGGAGCAATATCGCATCCGGCAATACGTTTCCAAAGTGGTCTGTATACTTGTTCTCGTCCTCGACCGGATATACCACAATCATTTCAAAAACGCTGAACACAATCGAGCTGAGCATCTCATTTACTCCTGTTCCATTTTTTGATATGAATCCCTTCATGTAGGTTAGCGCTTGTTTTTGTTCCTCTGTTACATTTCCCACAATCTTGAAATCATGGTCCCCTGGCCTGTAGTCTATCAATCCTGATTTCTCAGCTTTCCTAAGCGCAAGTTCTATAGCTGCAGAGCAACCGAAAACCGGGAAGCTGTAGTTCTCTTCGGTCACTTTCTTCAATTTTTCTAGCTGATCAGTTGTGGTTGCATCGGTCTTGTTTGCCGCGATTACGATTGGCTTGCTCAGTCCGATGAGGTGCTTTGCGAAAATGTCAAGGTCGAGTTCCTTTAAATCCACGGGCCCTTGGGAACGAACATCATTACCCACATCCTCATAAAGTTTTTTTAATAATTCAAGGTGCGTCCCTGTGACTCCTGCTCTTTCCATCTCCTTGAATTTATGCGTCAGGCTTATCGCATTTTTTATCTCCCACTCCGTTATCCTCATGCCTGCAAGTATGCTCCCCAGGCCCTTAACAACATCCTTTTCTTTTGATAATTCCTTCATGTGCTTTTTTATTATGCCTGCAATCCACTGCGCTAGCTCATCAACAATCATTCCAACTTCTTGCCTTGGATCAGAATCCTGCGTCGGGTTTCCATTCGAGTCAGTTTTTCCAGTTAAGTCCACAACAAGTATCAGGACATCGGCCTTTATCGCATCATTGAGGAATTGGTTTCCCATTCCCTTTCCCAAATGTGCTCCGGGAACAAGTCCTGCAACATCCACAATATTTATTGGAATGTAGCGCACACCGTTTTTGCATACAGAGTTTCTAGGCTTGCACTTGACTCCTAGTTCTCCCTCTACGCACTCCTTTGCGATGTATGCAACTCCATAGTTGGGTTTTATTGTGGTGAAAGGCCTATCCGCCATCTCCGCTTCAGCCATTGTCATGGCAGAAAAGAGCGTACTTTTGCCTTTGTTAGGCGCACCGATTATACCTATGAGCATCATATCACTTATCGAAGAACCTGACCTTTATGACCTGCTTGTTCTTTATCTCTCGCATTATGTAGTACACTATCATCGTCCCGAATGTGAGCGCAACGCCAGTGCTTATCACAGAGTTGGGGAACGCGTAGAAGAAGATTAGTATGGCCACTAGGCCGATGATCGGTAGGTATGGATAGAAGGGCATCTGGAATACGTGCTTGAAATCCATCATGCTTGAATTGCCGAGTATGTTCTTCTTCTCCTTGTAGTGGTTTCGTATCCTCCTTATCTTTATCAGCGCAAGTCCGGTAAGCAGGAAGCTGAAAAGAATTCCAAAGTTGCTTATCGCAGCAATTATGTAGATGTTTCCAGAGAAAAGGAACAAGATTCCAAGGATAGTTGTGAGTAGGATTGAATTGGTTGGCGCACTCGTCTTGTTGGTCTTCAGGAAATTCTTCGGAAGCAATCCATCAACCGACATCTGATATAGCGTTCTAGATCCGCCGACCATCATAGAAAGCGTCGCAGATGTGGTCGCAACCAGTGCGCCTATGCTTATCAGGATGAAGAGCCATGATGGCGCCGATACTGTGCTCAGCGCATAACTGAGCGGGTTAGCAACCAGTCCGAATTGGTTACCTGGAACCAGTGCAAGCAGCGACAATGTCACAGCGGCATAAAGTATCATGCTTACTACCACCGAGATGATTATCGCTTTTGCCGCTGTCCTGCCGCCTCCCTCAATGTCCGGAGTTAGGGATGCAATTGACTGGAAGCCTGCGTAGGCAAAAAGCGCAATTACGCTCGCTGCGAATATGCCTCCTACACCATTGTTGAAGAATCCGAATATCTGGTGAGTCGCCCACTTGCCGTAGAGAACTGCGAACGCGACAAAGATTAGAAGCACCAGTATCTTGAAGACTACCAGAACCACATCTGTGTTGGCGGTGCTCCTTATTCCCCTATAATTTATGAACATGAGCGCAATCACAAGAAGTATTGAGAATGCGTACGTGTACAGCACGCTTGTCATGCCAATTGCAGATGAAAGATAAGTACCGAAACCAAGTGCTATAGTTGCAACTCCTGCAACGTATCCAAGGTAAAGAAGTATCCCGCCGATGAATCCGAGTTCGCTTCCAAAAGCGTTGTAGGTGAAGGAGTATGTTGCCCCTCTTTCCTTTGGCATCTCGCTTGCAAGCTCGCCGAGCTCTAGCGCTATTATAACCGCGACAAAGCCAGTTATTATGAATGCAATCAGAGCTCCAGATCCTGCAAGGTTGATGGTGGTGCCGCTAAGAACGAAGATTCCGGCCCCTATAATTGCCCCAAGACCTATTGCTGTTGCCCCTGCAAGCCCGATTTTCGCCATGGATTATGTTAATCAAAACAACCATATAAATCTTATTCCCTAATTATACTTCTGCGCAGGGGTGGCAGAGCTTGGCCAAATGCGACGGGTTCAGGGCCCGCTTCCTTTAGTGGATGCTAGGGTTCAAATCCCTACCCCTGCATTTTTATGGGCGGGCACAGCCTAAAAAAATGTAGCCGTCCAGGCTTCTATCTCGCATTTAAATACTTTTTCGGGCTATGTTAATTACTAATCTTACAGCTGATGCCATTGGTCACTATACCAAACATATACACTAACAAGAACCTGAAGTTCTATATCATAATTCCAATAGTCCTCATGGTTATTGGAGCAATCCTAGCAACGCACATAACCCTAGACACTTCACTTAGCGGCGGAGTGAGCATAATACTTGCTACAAATACTACGGTGAATACCGCACAGCTCTCATCGCAGCTAGGTTCAGCGCTTAAGGTTGCAAACCCATCGGTGTTTCAGAGTGCAGGGGAGGTGCAGATAACAATCGCAAACAACCAGAGCCTTGCGAATGCGCAAAACTACCAGCTCAACTTCTTCTCCGATCTTTCCAATTACACAAAATACAATTTCAATGCAACTGCGCTTGAGAACGCGCTGAGCGCCACTCCAAACAACCAGTCCATGCGAACAGCGCTATCAGTTGCGAATAAGAATACGAGCGCAGCGCTTGCACAAATGAATGCGCAGCTCAAACTCGAACTCACATCTCTTGCGCCATTCGTTCCTGTCGTCTCCTACAATCCAACCGATGTCAACAACATGAGCGCGATCGCCCAGAACGCATACATTGATTCGGGTTCGATCTACCAGCAAAAAGTGGTGAGCACGCTTCACAGCCTTGTTCCATTCACGTCATTCACTTATCAGGATGTTACACCTACGCTCAGCAGGTTCTTCCTCAGCCAGGTCTGGGGGATAATAATAGCAGCATTCGTGCTCATCTCAATTGCAGTGTTCGTAGTATTTAGGTCATGGGCGCCATCGCTTGCGATAATATTCGGCGCGGGCAACGACATGATAATAGCACTCGGCGCGATGGTGCTATTGAATATACCTCTTGGTCTTGCAAGCCTTGGTGGACTTTTGATGCTTATCGGATATGCAATAGACACTGAGATGCTCACAGCTGTAAGGATACTCAAGAGAAGGGAGGGAACGCCGGAAGAGAGGGCATATAGCGCGATGAAGACCGGCATGACAATGACCATTGCCGCAATCGCATCCTTCGCCGTTCTCTTCGTTATTTCGCTTGTTGCCTACGTGCCAACATACTACGAGATATCCGGAGTGGTGCTTTTCGGACTTATTGGCGACATAATAACCACATGGTTTGGAAATGCGCCACTGATACTTATGTACAAAAAGAGGCACGAGCGTGGTTAGATGGGAGCAATTGATTACCTAAAGGACAGAAGAATACTCTTCCTACTATTCATAGTGGCAGCCTTGGCAGTAGCAGACATCACCTATGGCGGTCCTCACATACTTCACTTTGGAATAGAGTTCATCGGCGGAACGCAAATACCTGTAACTCTTGAACAGAGTGTAACTCCAGACCAGATGAGCAATCTTATCGGCATACTCGAGCAGAGGGTGTCAACCTTCGGGCTCAAGCAGGTCACAGTAGAAGGTGTAGGCAGCCAGGGAGTATACGTCACAATACCTAGCGTCTCACCGAGCGAGATCAACTCAACGATAAACATAATCGAAAGTCAGGGAGTCTTCCAGGGACTTGTGAGCGGAAGGGAAGCGCTCAACGGCACCTCGATACTAAGCGGAAGCATCGGAAGCGTACAGCCAACAGTCGCAGGAAGCAATGTATCTTGGTCAGTCACATTCTATCTCACACCAACAGGAGCAAGCAAGTTCTCGAAGGTTGTATTCGGCCAGGTATACCAGCCTCTATACCTCTTCCTTGACAGGCCGATAAAGACGATAGTATTGCTCAACTCAACAGATCTCAATGGAGCAACCACTGCAGGCCTAACACAGAGCGAAGCAATAAGTGCAGTGCAAAGCGCAGCGACATTTGCAAACCAGACAATACCGATCGAGACCCTTACCGTAAACGCGACCAACTGGAACAATGTCCTAAGGCCGTATTTCGCATCCCACAATTCACTGTTCAACGCAGTGCTTCTTCCAAAGGGAACACCAGGATTTGTAGTCAACTCGCTAGAAAGCATGAATTACACTCTCTCGTTCATGACCCCGCAGAACATAACACCGCAGTTCGAGGTCATAACAACCGGCACAGCATCCACCATACCTGCGGTGCAATCATGGCCCGCACTTGGACTATTGTCAGCTCCAAAGCTTGATCCAAGCGTGACCAATGGAACGTCTGGAATATCATACGTCATATCAGGAAGCGCGCCAGCAAACCTATCTGTCACTCAGAAACTCAATTACGCAACGAATCAATCCAAGTCTATTGCAAGCATTCTTTCAGGAGGCGCACTGCCTGTAAAGGTGGTGGTTGGAACGCCAACGACAATACCGGCAACTCTTGGAACCAAGTTCCTCTACATCAGTGGAATAGCAGCACTGCTTGCTGTGATCGCAGTCGTGTCGATAATAGTGACAAGGTACAGAAAACTCTTCCTCACAATGCCGATAGTACTGACGGTCCTTGCAGAGCTATTCATAATCGTATCAGTTATCGGACTTCTTGGAACAATCGATCTTGCCGCAGTTGCAGGAATGATTGCAGTGGTTGGAACAGGAGTCGATGCGCAGATAATAATAACTGATGAAGTGCTGACCAAGAGCCATGGTGCAGAAGTGAAGTCTAGGCTCAAGAGCGCATTTTACATAGTGTGGGTAGACGCCGCCCTGATAATAATAGCGATGCTCCCATTGCTCTTCTCCACCTCACTTGTGTCCGTAATCGGTTTCTCCGAATCAACGATAATGGGCGCACTTCTAGGAATACTAATTACAAGGCCGGCATACGGAGCGTTTGTCAGCATACATTACTCAAAAGGTGAAAAAGATGGTACGCCATTGTCCAACGTGCAATAGATCCAGCGATGAAGTCCAATTTTTTGGAGAGTTCTGCGAGTTTTGCACAATCGATCGACTTGGAAAGAAGTTGCCTGAGGAAATAAAGATCACAGTGTGCAAGCGATGCGGAAGGATAAAGGTCAACAACGATTTCGTCGATAAGGACGACGCAGCAGTAGAAGTTGTATTGCAAAAGGCATTCAGGGATTTCGATCTCAAGCTCATAAGCGCACTTCCCGAGGAGGCAATCGTCAAGCTCGACAAGCATGATCAGGACATAAGCGGAATAAGAAGGCAGGTTGCGCTAAAATACCAGAAGGTTATGTGCCCTAAGTGCAACAGGCAGTCTGCAGGTTACTATGAAGGAATAATACAACTGAGAGGAAATCCCGAAAAGGCTGCAAGGATGCTTCACAGGCTTGAGAAGTACTATTTTGAGCGTGATGAATTCATCAGCAGGATGGAGAAGGTGAACAACGGAGTCGACCTTTATGTGAGCAGCAAGAAGCTTGCTACAGCGTTCATCGCCGAGCGCGGCCTCAAGGCAGTCATGTCCTATGAGCTATACGGTCTCAAGCACGGAAAGAAGCTCTACAGAAACACATATTCGCTACACTTTGACTGATTAGGTCTACGTGATTTTAAATGACAGAGAAAGACTACAAGAAAGCGATACTGATACACTTCGGAGAGCTCTGGCTGCGCGGCGACAACAGAAGGACATACATCGAGCTCGCAAAAAGGAATATCGCCCTGCAGCTCGGACTCAAGTCTAACCAGATAAAAGAGCAGTACGACAAGCTGCTCATACCTATTGAGAAGGGGATGAAGGTCGATAAGCTTCTAGACAAACTTCAGTATGTGATCGGGATCAGCAACTATGCCGTTTCATATTCTACCAAGCCGGACCTTAAGTCAATCTCCAAACTCGCCGAATCCATACTAAAGGAGATGAAGAAAGGAAGCGCAAAAAACATTCGCATAGAGTCTAGCAGGGCTTACAAGGCGCACAAGTTCACCTCAAAGCAGATAGTTAGCAGTCTGATAAAGATTGTAATAAAGAGGGGGCTCGAGCCGGACATAGACGCAAAGGACTCAAGGCTTTTCGTCAAGGTATACAAGGACATAGCGTTCATATCCTACGGAAGGTCAAACGGGGTAACCGGATTGCCTGTGGGGAGCAGCGGCAAGGCAGTCATCATGCTTTCCGGCGGTATAGATTCGCCGGTGGCATCATGGTATGCGATGAGAAGAGGTGCTGCTCCGATATATCTGCACCTTCACGGGTATCCCACAAACGCAATGGCGGAGAAATCAAAGATTCCAAAGATTCTCAAAGAGCTTTCCAAATATTACCCAAGATACAAAGTATACTACATGCCGGCTCACATCTTCCAGCTCGCACTTTCAAAGATAGACAACAAATACGAACCTATACTGCTCAAGGCGCTTCTTTTCAGGGCCAGCGAGAAGATCGCTGCAGAAGAGGGAGCCGGAGCGATAATAACCGGAGAGAGCCTCGGACAAGTTGCATCGCAGACGATGGCGAACTTGAGTGCATCGCAGCAAGATATTGAGCTACCAATACTTAGGCCACTCATTGGATTTGACAAACAGGAGATAATCCTTGCCGCAAGAAAGATCAACACATACGACCTATCAATCCAGGCTTACAAGGACGTCTGCTCAATCAATACCACCAACACAGTCACAAACGCAAGTAGGGAAAAGATCGGCAAGCTGCTAAAGGAGATGAAAATAGACAAGATAGTAGAGCGCTCACTTAAGGCATCAAAAATAATTAGCACAGATTAAAGTTCATTTTGTAGTGCCTACACAAAAGTGAAATGTTCAAGTATTTGTAGGCACTACATATGGCTTAGTGCATCAAAATAGGCACAATTTTTATATGTTTATATCGTAATTGCTGTGTTTAGATGAATCTTCTTGCAAAAGTAATCGTAGCTGCGATAGTCCTAGTGATAGTGCTGTTGGCTGTATATTTCGGAGCGCAGAAATTAAAGCTCGGCCAGCAGGTCACACAGGTGCAGGCTGTTTCACTGGTAACAAACTATCTCCAGAACGCAAATCCAAATACTGTGGTGAACGTCACAAATGTTACTCGTTCAACATATCCGGGAAGCTGGCACATCCTTACATCGGTGGCATTCAACTCGACGAGTCCGTGCCCGTCATACGCATCATATTCATTTGACTACCCGCAATACGGGTTTGTCTACAGGGTGCAAAACAACTACACAAGCAACTGCGTGATATATGGGCTGGAGCAGAACAAGAGCTACATATTAGCCGCAGCGCCTCTTGCTATTGCAAGGTCGTACAACCTCTCGATCCCGCTGATAAACACATTCGTTTCAACATATGGGTACAACAATGTAGTGGTTCATGCGAACTTCTACAATTCGATATCGCTTAAGTCAAAGACATACGCCAACATCTGGCTGGTCAACTATTCTGCGCCAACTGCGAGCTATTCTGTCTTCACAGTAATAACCCAGGCAGGCGGACTTGCGCTGACCAATTACACTCTTCCTAAGTAAGCCTTAGTTCCAGATAAAGCACTTCATGGCTTCCACTCTCCTTAGTAACGGACCTCTCGCTGATCCCCTTCAACACAAAATTGCTTCTCTCAAAGAATGCTGTTGCGCCTTTGTTCTCCTTTGCGACTTCTGCAACCAAAGAGACTATGCCCAACTTTTTTGCCTTGTTTATTCCGTACTCAAGAAGCGAAGTTCCCACTCCTTTGCCACGATATTTGCCTTCTATTATCATGCCTATCTTTCCAATCTTCTCCTGAACTACTATTTCGCATTCGCCTATGACGCAATTCTTCTCAACAGCCACAATATCTATTGCTTTCTTCTTCTTTACAGATGCAAGTTTGTAAGTGAAAAGCTCCTTCAACTCTCCCTCGTCTGGTTTTTTCTCAAACCACATGGAGAGCGCAGAATCTGCATATACGCTCAGGATCAATGCTGCAAGTTGGTGCATGTCATCTGGTTTAAGCTCGCGTATCTCCATCTAAAGAGGATTTAAAGCTTTCTTTATTAATAACTATGTTCATATGCGAATCACCAAGATGACAATAAAGAGGATACTCAAGGAAGTCGGAGCAGAGCGCGTTAGCGAATCAGCGGCAAATGAACTCTGCAGGATTATCAACACGAATGCTTATTCTATCGCAAAGAAAGCGGTCAAACTTGCAGCACACGCAAAGAGAAAGACTGTTGAGAAGGCTGACATAGACCTTGCGAAGTAGCTATAGGGGAACGCCAAGAATCCTAAGAAGCACGATAATTGCGACCGCAGGTAGTCCGAATATTGCGGTAACTAGGACTGTCGGTATTGTTATCGGTATGCCAAGGCCGAAGAAGGTGTTGAGCAAGAAGAAGGATATCAATCCGAGTATGCTGTTTGTCAATATCCCTACCAGAAACTTGCCAAGCGTGAAGACTATCAGCAACACTATTATTATCCCCACCACCAAGGCAACTTCTGTTCCTATCGAACCCAGAAGACCTGAGATGAGCAGCGCGGCAATGAGTGGAAACATCTATATCGCAAGGAATATAAACCGAGAAAGCTAATAATCTATCAGTGGTGTGCGGGTGGCTTACCATCTTAGGATGGAGGAAGCTCTTCCCATGCAGAGCGCATATGGCCCAAGGCCTTGCCCCGGAGCAGAAACGATACTGCTATGCCGTACAAGCGATGAGACGACGAGCTCGGCAGTGCAGGTGAAACGGTCGGGGAGATGCGCAGTGAGCATGCAAGGCAATACGCCGCTTAGTCGAATGTCACCTAAAACAGAAGGAGGGCTACGGCACACCACTACTTACGCTTCAGATAGGGAAGGGTTGAGATGTATCCGTCAAGCATCTTTATGTCTTCCTTGACTTTTTCTGCAGACTCCCTATCAGAAGTGAAAATTGGAGGATCAAAATATCTGAGCACACCTTTCAATGCATCCCTAACTCCGATAATCCCTCGCGCATAAGCGAGTTGGGGAGAAGCGGCATTAGCAACCTCAACGGCCAATGAGCGATCCATCCTGAATCTCTGTCCATCGGCGAACGATTTGCCGCCGTAAATACGTGCTGTATCCTCACAGACAACAAACCTTATGAGTGTAGTGCTGTGCATATCGTCCCTTATAGCGAATCTTATCGAATTCATCCCAGTACTTATTCTGATAGTCACCCCTGGTTGGACGAGCTTCACGTTGTTGAATTTATCGTTTATCACGAATTTGCTTTCTGTTAACATAACATACGCTCAGTTTCATGGTTTATATATTTTAGCTCAATAATTGTAATGTTTGAATGACAACAAAAATAGAGGTCGAACTGCGCGCATTCATAACAGAACACAAGTATGATGAGCTCCTTAGATTCTTTAGGATAAACGGCAAATTCATGCACAAAGAGAACCAGGTGACACATTACCTGGATGATTCCGGAAACCTCAGGCTGCAAAAGAACGATAAGTTCGCAAATGTTTGGTTAAAGGAAGGGGAGCTTCATGCGATAGAGCACCACGAGATGGAGGCAAGATTCCCCAAGGAGGAGTTCGATCAGCTAGAGAAGATATTCACGCTCTCGGGAAAGCCCACAAGGATAAAATGGGTCAGATCTAGGCACACGTTCAAATGGAAGGGAGTAAGTGTAATGCTCGATTACACAAAGGGTTACGGTCACATACTCGAACTCGAAAAAATATGCAGCAACAAGCAGACTAAAGAAGCAAGGAAAAAATTGGGCGCATTGATGGAATCGCTAAAAATAAAGCCGACATCAAAAGCAGAGTTTGATAAGAAATACGCATACTACATGAAGAACTGGAGAAAGCTCCTCGGTTAGCCGTTGGTGTTATGGAAGGCTCAGCAAAACAAAAAGTCCCAGGAGGTAAACTCGTAGCAGTTAGACTCACCTATTCTGACAAGATAGATTCTATTCAAATTCTTGGCGATTTTTTCCTCTATCCTGAAGATTCACTCCCAGAAATAGAGAATGCATTGAAAGGAATGAACATAGATTCAAGCGAGCAAAAATTCACACAGACAATAATCGACGTTATGGCAAAAGACAAAATCGAACTTCTTGGTGTAACTCCACAATCAATCTCCCAGACGATAAAGACAGCGGTGAAGAAATGAAATGGAGAGTAATACCGTTGCAGACCAATGACGCTTACTTCAACATGGCTGCAGATGAGGCAATTGGGGATGCGATTTCAGAAAAAAGATCACCGCCAACGATAAGGTTCTATAAATGGAAACCTGGGGCTGTGTCAATTGGTCATTTCCAATCAATGAATGAGGAGGTTAATATAGGGAAATGCGATTTACTTGGCATAGATTATATCAGAAGGAAGACGGGCGGCGGAGCTGTGTACCATGATGAGAATGGGGAAATAACATACAGTGTTATTGCGCCGGAGGGGCTCTTTCCAAAAGGAATAATAGAGAGCTATAAAGTGATATGCGGATGGATAATAGAAGGGCTCGCAAACCTGAACATAAAAGCGCAGTTCGCCCCAATAAACGACATACTTGTCGATGGCAAGAAGATCTCAGGGAATGCGCAGACAAGAAGGAACGGGATACTATTGCAGCATGGCACCATCCTATACGACCTAAAAATAGAGACAATGTTCTCTCTTCTAAAGATAAGTAACGAAAAAATATCTGACAAGATGATAAAGAGCGTAGAGGATAGAGTAACTAAGGTGTTAAACTACAAACAAGTATCGCAAGAGGAGCTTTATCATGCCCTCCTTAAGGGATTTACAGAAGGCAAAGAATACGGGTTGAGCGATATGACGGAAGATGAAGTGGAAAGGACTAACTCGCTTATCAAAACCGCTTATAAGACAAGGGAATGGAACTTTATGCGCTGAGCTATTTTCTATTAACTATCGCAGAGATGAAATGCTCCCCGGCCTTGTATGAACTCCTTACGAATGGCCCTGATGCTACATACAAAAAGCCCATTTCTATCGCCTTCTCCTTGAAGAACTCGAATTTCTCTGGTGTTACATATTCCTTTAGTTCAAGATGATGCCCCTTTGGCTTGAGGTATTGTCCCATAGCCAAAAAGTCAACGTTTGCAGCTCTGAGATCTTGCATGGCCTGAAAAACTTCATCATCAGTTTCTCCAATGCCAAGCATCATCGCTGATTTGGTGTACCTTGTAAGGTCTATTTTCTTCACATTTGCAAGAACATCAAGAGACTGCCTGTATGCTGCTCTTCTATCCCTTACCTGTGGGCTTAGTCTCTCCACAGTCTCAATATTATTACCAACTACATCAGGTTTTGAATCGACAACGGTCTTGAGAAAATCTGAATTGCCCTGGAAATCCGGGATCAAAACTTCAACAAGTATGCCCGGATTTGCTTTTTTTATCTCCTCTACGCATCTTGCGAAGTGCGCGGATCCCTGGTCTGGCATGTCATCCCGACATACTGAGGTTATGACTACGTATGAAAGTCCCCATTGCTTTATTGCCTGCCCCAACTTGTATGGTTCGAGCGGGTCTACTGCAGCGCCTGACGCACTCTTTGATACAGAACAGAATCTGCAGCCACGCGTGCAAAGTTCACCTAGAACCATGAATGTTGCGGTGCCCCCACTCCAGCACTCTGTTATGTTGGGGCACTGCGCCTCTGTGCATACGGTATGGAGGTTTAGCGAAGAGATGGTTTTCTTTATCTCCGCGTATTTCTCAGTTGAAGCAGGTTTAATAGTAAGCCACTCGGGTTTCATCTGGTCACAAATGCTTTCCTCCGACTAACTCTTTAATCCTTTTGCTTGCCTGCTTTTATCATCGCCAGGGCCCCCTCAAGGATTATCGGATATTTTGACATGTTGAAGTGCCACTTGTAATGAGCGATAACAACCTTTGCTCCAAGCCTTTTTTGAAGAAGTTGCGCAGCACTTCTTGGAACGTATGGATCGTTATCGGAGTATACCGCAATGAAGTTGCGAGTATGTTTTAGAATTTTATTCCAGTAAATCGGTTCTTTGAACCATGGTAACATCATTTGTCTCCTTGCCTTGCTTGCAAATCTTCCCTTTCTCCTATTTATCCAGCTTGCAACTATTATTGCTCCGCCTATTTTCTGACCTACAGGTAATGCTTGGATATAACGAAGGATTGCATTTCCTCCTATACTATGACCGATTAGAAATGTGTTAGAATCAGGTTTTCCTATTGTCTTTGAAAGATGTGATAGCCAGGCATCTATGTTGGGATGTTCTGTGTCAGGCATTTTTGGGACTATCACTTTTACTCCCTTACCTGTTAGCATCTTTTTTATCCAAGGCATCCAATCCGTAGTAGGGGTGCCCATCCAACCATGGACTACTATTATCCGTGTAGTTCTATTTTCCGCCATTGTCTCAATTGCTTATTATAAAACACAATTATTAATGCATTGGTGATAATTCATTATGGCAAATCTCAGGCAATTAGAACTAGAGATAAAGAGTATAAAGGAGCGCAACCGCAGAGTTGAGGATGATAAGGCATGGGAAAGAAGCTATTCAAGACGTGCACTTCTTATCCTCTTTACTTATCTTGCCGTAGCGCTTTACCTTAATGCAATAGAAATGAAATACCCCACCCATGGCTAAGCGCTATAGTTCCATCAGCTGCATTCTTGCTCTCAACTCTGACATTACCATTTTTCAAAAAGATTTGGTTGAAGTATACAAGAAACTAATTATTTTATTATGTATTTTCAACCTGATAGGTCTGGCTTGGCGGAGGCGGGATTAGGACCCGCACCTCTAATTTCTAAATTACTATACCTTCCTTCAATGCTTGGCTGACTATGTTGATGCCCCTTGACATCTCATTGAATCTACCTTCGCTATACTGTAAAAAGTCAACCGGGTAGTGTATGCCCTGCTCCTCATGCCATTCTTCCATGAGCTTCTCGAAGAGATGCTTGTCATACTTTCTCACCACAACTATTAAATCGATGTCGCTGTCCTTTGTGGTCTTCCCTGTGACCGTCGAACCGAACAGAACAAGTTTGATGACCCCGTATTTACCATGCACGACGTTTTTGAATCCTTTCAATAGTTCAATTATCTTAGGGTCAATCTTGCCCATTCCAACACCTCTTCTGCCTGCGAAATTGCCATGGAAACATCATTCTCGGTTATACTCCCTTCCTCACGTATAGGGTATCTTGCTGATATATAATATTTAGTTAGGACTTTTGAATTCTTCTTTACCTGAGTCGGAGCTCCCACACTCTCAGCTAGCTCCTGAAGGTCGTGTACTTTGTCGAATCGTTTTAGTTTTCTCACCTGAACTGCCTTCAATGACTTTTCCGCAACCTGTTGGCAGTAATATGCCGCATCACGAAGCCTTTCATTATCGTAAAGGATTCTTGCGGTGACTAGATTGTCTGCCGCGATATCTAACCATTCCTTTTCGTCGCTGTCCACTATAAAACATCGCTATAAGATATTAAATAAGTTTAGGTTACCTTCTTGGCGGAGGCGGGATTCGGACCCGCGACCTCTAGATTTCTTAGCTGTCATTGCATAATTGCTCATCACTCATAGTGCTTTGCATATGAGTCTAGCGCTCTAACCAGGCTGAGCTACCCCGCCATGAGTATAATTTATAGAGAATACTTTATAAGCCCTTAGTGAAGATGGTGCGAGCACGGGGATTTGAACCCCGGCTATTGGGTTGGAAACCCAAAGTCCTACCAGGCTAGACTATACTCGCACAGAATACCTTTGCTCAAAATGTTATTTAAAGTGCTTGGATTTGGGCTCGTGCGCAAGTATCGTTGTGGCAAGCACCGTTCTAACCGCCCTCTCAATCGTTGCAGCATCCATGCTCGGCGCGTCGGATTTCTTCAGTGCTATTGCCTGCTGGTGCGAAAGTGGTATGTGTATGAATCCCGCCTTCCTCATCTTCTTCTCGTCCGCGAGCTTCATTATCTCATAGAATGCCTCGTTGCACAGATATGTTCCTGGGAAGAACGAATACTCCGCTGGAATCCCTGCCTTTTGCAGTGCAACCCTAATCTTTCTGAGTGGCAGCTTGGAGTGATATGCCATCTTTCCCTCATGTTCTATTATTTCGTCAATCTCCTCCTCTTTGCTTTTTATGTAGAAGTTGTTTAGCGCAATTCTTTCAAGTGATACATGTCCCTTGACTGCAAGCCCGATTCCGACAATTATGTCAGGATTGTCTTTCATCACTGCATCGCGTATCGTCTTTGCCGCTGCCCTGTGCTTGGATGGGAGTTCCATTCCGATTATCCTAACTCCCCTGATCCTTTTTCCGTTGAGCTCCCTTGCTATCTTTCCGCTCAAATTTGTATCGTAGTCTAGATACGGGCCGAATCCCGTAAGCAGTATAGTGTGTGCCATAGAATCGAATAATAAGCGCTAATAAGACTTATAGCATTATCGAACGGCAGCAGCCTTGAGCTTCACTGCGCCGATCGCTTCCCTGTTCTTTGCGCACAGCTTGCTTGCCATGTCCAAAAGCTTAACATCATTGACAATCGGGAGATCAAGGTCGCTGAATCTTGCGAATGCGCAATCTGCATCCTTGAGCGAAATCGAGGTCCTTAGGATGTGTGCCTCGCCTGCGCCAATTTCTTTTCTGTTGCCAAATTCGTAGTCGATGTTCCTTTGAAGCGCATCAGACATATACATGAACTCCCTACCCATTGCGGAGGCAACCACGGTCCTTGCCTCATAGCCGCTTCCGTATCCCTGTATTATTATCTTCTTGCCCTCCGCAAGCTCTTTTTGGAGCTTTAGCAGTGCGCTTCCGAGCGAGAGTCCAAATGATCCTGTGTATATGTTGCCTATCTCCTTGCTGAGCATAGATACTTCTGAAACCTTCAGCTGATCCATGAACTCCTTGAATACCTGCGATTCGCGTATCTTCTTATTGTAAGTTGTGTCTTTCTTCATGAAGGCTTCTATGTACTCGAGAAGCTCGCTGAAAGATTCTCTGACATCCTCTATGCATCTCCCGTTTGTTTTTGATTTTTCCAGCCTCTCAGTTGTCTCATCCATCAGCGATATCAGTTTGTCGCTGAGTTCATACTTCCCTCTCATTTCGGCGAACTTTTTTATTATGCTCTCGGCAATTGTAGCGATGTTGCTGTTCACATCGTGCGCCAACTTCTCCTTGGCTTCCGGAGGCAGCCTGTTCATCTCCTCTATTATCCTTTCAACCTTGGTGGAGTTGTTCATCACGTCGATTATGAATCCTAGCTGCGCCATCTGGTCATCAAATCCATCCAGGAAGGTCTCATCCATTCCTGTCTCACTTTTGAGCCTCTTCACCAACTCCGGCTCATGGGATGCAAACTGCCTCACGGCCGCTGCAACAGCCTTCTCATACATCCTTGGATACGGAGCATGCGGCACTATCACATAAGAGTCGGTGAATTTTTTGTAATCCTTTAGCTCCTCAGGCTTGCCCTCGAACGCCTTTTTCAGGCTCCTGTATGTGCCGTAAATGTAGCAGAGTTCGGAGAACTTTCCGAATACTATTGGGTGCTTGTTCATCAGCGCTATGCCGGTCTTTTCATCCTTCACCCTAGTTATCGGCTTTGAAAAATCAACCACGCTCTTTCTGTCATGGCCTATTAGCTTTGATGAGAGCAGCAATCCCTTGTTTCCCGCGCTCTCGCTGCTTTCCACAAGGAATGCAACAGAGCCAAAACCCCCGGTCTCATCCGCGACAGAACCCTCCTGGTATTTTGCCTCGTCTGATGTGACTATTATCGCTTTGCCCTCTATCCCGTTTCTGGCCTTTCCCGCAATGTCCGATGCGCCTGCAACGCATGCAGACTGCACGTGCGGTGCATCCTCGGGATTTAGGTAACCGATGTCGTATCCGTGTTTGTTTAGAGATGCTGCAAGCTCATTCACCGCCTTTATCGTGTTTATCGCGTGCGCCTTTGCGCTATCCTCTGGCGACTCGGTTGCGTAAGTAAGCGCCTTTATCTCATCAAGCCTGACATTGTAGCCAAGCGAGAGCTTTATTATCGCAAGAGCCGCGCTTGTTATTGGATCCTCTCCATGCCCGGCCACAGATGATCTGTCTATCCCAAGCCCATTGACCATCTTGTCGCGCTCGTCCTTTGGATTTACGGGCAGCTCCGTGTTCGGATCTATTATCGTCTTGGCCTTCTCCTCAGCGGAGATGAACTTGCTGCCGATAGATATCGAGATTCCCGTTATCGCAAGCTTGCCGCGCGCGAGCTGCGCAAAGTCAAGCATTTCTGTCGCCATGCAGACTACTTAGATGGAAACCCTTTTAAATGACGTTGGGCTATTCGTCAGATGCTTAAGGGAGCTCGCGCCCCGGAGTTAGGAGGTAGATTGCATTCTCAAGCATCTTGGCCTGGTCGTTTTCGCCGTCGCGCAATGCCGAAAGGGTGTCTGTTAGAGCGCTTATTTTTATATCCATCTCCTGTCCGAATTTCTTTGAGTTTATGTTGTTGCGCTGAATCTTTAGCAGAGATATCTCCTTCTCAAGCCGAGTGCATGTTTCTATCTTCGCTGCGGCTTGTCTCTCCTTGCTCTTTTCATCAAGTATCTTCTTGCCATTCTCCTTATCCGCACTAGCCCTTGCGATCATTATCGCATACTCGATCTGCCCGAGGTCTAGGCCAAGATGCTTGCTTAAAGTGTTGGCGCCTAAGTTGCCGTATCTCCTATCTTTATTTAGCATGATAATCACCTGGCGGTTTGCCTCCGTCATCTGCTCGATGACCAGCGGGTCTATGTCTAGACCATCATTTTTGAGCACTTCAAAAATAAGGAGCTTTGCGCCGACCTCATCGATTCCTGGCAGCATCTTTCGTTTCTCCATTACGGTGTAGATGCCGCTCATGTTAAGTGGCTCTTCCCTTTCCTTTCTGCTTTTTCCTTCCAGCTCTTTGTAAACTGCAACGATCCCCTTTTTTATCTCGCTCTTGCTTAGTTTTTCTGTTCCAACAAGATCAAAAACCTCGGCGTATTGATTGGTAGCAGATTTTTCATCCGCTTCAATCTCATCAACTGCGCCGTTAACTTTCTTTTCTTCAGCAATCTCCTTATTGGCTTCCTTGGTTAGGTCTAGCACATTCCCTTGTGTTAGGTTGAGCACACTTTCCAGTTTCGAACGATCCACATGATAGCGCTTGTAGACAAGTTTTGCGACAGCTCTTTTTATCTCCGTTACCTCTTCCGTATAATGCGGCACATATAGCTCGAAGTTGTGGTAGACAATAGCGTTGAATATCAATGCCCTTGCCTCTATCTCTGCATTTATCTCGCCCTTAGTGACGCTAACTCTGCCTGTCGGCCCATTCCCGGAGAGGAAATCGTATAGGCTATCAAGAGTTATTTTCTCCCCTCTAGCCTCCAGCTTTTCAAACGCCTTTAGTACAGCTTCCGGGGTTATTTTTTCTATGCTTTTTGTTTTTGCCTTCATTTTTCCCACTTCAAACTGTTCGCAGTATCAAAGTAGTCGCTTGGTCTTGTACACCGGGAATTTTTCTTATTTCATCTATGGTCTGGTTTAACTTAGGAACAGTTGGTCGACTCAAGTTTGCCACTATATCATATTGCCCTGTAATCTCCTGAACCTTAGTTACTCCCTCAATCTTTTTGATTTTCGATGCAAGTTTTGCAGAGTCCGCGCTTGTGCTAACGCCAATCAGCACAAAGGCGTTTACCGCACCCTCTGTTGTCTCTCTTTTAATTTTTTTCATTAACATTTTCATCCCGAATTAATTATGGATTTCTGATATTTATATGTGCCTCATTGTTTGTTTTAAAGTCTAATCTAATTTAGCTGCGCAGAATTGCCGTTTTGCAAAGCAAGTGCGGCCTCTTCTTTTCTTTTTGCCGCGAGCAATTCGTATTTCTTGGTGGCTTTCTCGAGGTCCATCGCCTTTATCATCTTGCCGACCAGGTTGTCTGACATGCTCAGGAACCTTGCTATCCTGTCTGGGCCGTATTTCTTCCTATAATACATGATGGTTACAATCTTTTTGATGCTATCCTCATCATTTTTTTCTGTCTTGTCGCTGTAAGTTGCTTCGCTATCCAATCTGTTGGCGGTGAGCACATGAGCTATGAATATCTTTGTTTCCTCTGGGCAGCTAACCATCTCGAGCCCCTTATTCTTGTTCTCAAGCACCATTTCCCTGTAGATGTCGAGCAATCTGGGCAGCTTCGTATCTGACGCCTCATCTATTTTATGGTATAATTTGAGGACCCATTGAGGCTCAAGGAGCCTTACTTTTGACTTTGTAGCTGCCATCTTACCAAACGATGTTTGTTTGCCCGCTTTATAAGCGTTTGTTGGGTTTTGGCTTTGTTGAATAATTTATAATCTGTTGAAATATTAAGCTTTTTGTTGAAATAATGGGTTTTTAAGGTTTGTTTGCTTACTACCCCTATGCCTACAGAAATATCAAAGACTATTGTGGTAGAGGCAATCAAGGAAGTATCGAAAAAGATGAAAAGGGTTAATGGAATTCTCAAGGAGTATAATGTCTTTTTGAGCAACAAAAACCTATCCGAGATAATTGGTAAGATCTCAGAAACTACCTTTGCAGAAGTTTTAACGAAACATCTCGGATACGAAGTAAAATATGCCAAAGCGGATGCTGAACCTGACCTATTTTTTACCAAAACAAAAGAGAAATTTGAGATAAAAATGTCCTCTACTTCTTCTGGGTGGCAAGGTGGTGAGTTTAGCACAAGACCTACAGAGTATTTTCTAATTACTTGGGGTGGTGATTTTGATGAATTTTTCGTGGCAAAAGCACACCTAACAGATAAAGAGTGGTATTCGCATATAGCAAATCGTAGATATGGCACGAGCTATCCTGCAAAAGACCTCTTTAACAAAAAGGAAAAGATAATCTATCTGGGTAAATTGGAGCAAACAAAAAGAGGGGCAATTAGGATAGTAAGAGAGAAAATCGATTAGATAAATTTCTCTAAAGCCCTCGTGTTTGCAAGTCTTTTCCTTCCTATATCTGCATACTTTGGATTTATCTCTATGCTTATTGAGTTTCTATTAAGCTCTTTTGACGCTACTGCTGTAGAAAAGCTACCGCCAAAAGGATCAAAGACAACATCCCTTTCATTACTACTCGCCTTTATGAAAATCTTAATCAAAGATACGGGGATTTGGCATGGGTGAGGGGTTTTATCTTTGCTAACATTCTTGACGAGGTTAAAATGAAACACATCGTAAGGAGTTCTACCCTTGCTTCCGTTCTTTAGTCTTTCTAAAATCCTTTTATCTGTAGGATTTTTGTAAGGTTCTGCTATTGCCTCCCTGTTAAACTTATTTTTCTTGGTTTTTGCGAAAAACAGAATTGAGTGCTGTGTCCTTGTAAAGTTTGATTTTGAATGACCTGTGTTAGTAGGATAGTGCCAAGTCATCCATCTTTTGAACACCATGTGTTTTTGTAAGAAAGGTAGTAGGTAAGCATTATTCTCTGGGTAATTAAACAAATAAAGGCTACCATCCTTCTTTAACAATCTTATACACTCTTTGAGCCACTTTTCGCACCATTCGATATACTCGCTAAACTTCTTTGTGTCCTTATATACACCTCCGTAATCCTTACCAATATTGAAAGGGGGGTCTGTTATAATTAAATCAATAGACTCGGATGGCATTTTCTTCATTACTTCTAAACAATCTCCAACAATTATTTTATTATCAACCATATTAAACACCAAAAATTCGATTGAGGCATACGCTAACTGATAATGTTTCTGATACTCTAAAACCCAGAATACGAAGCTTATTTGTATAGCGATGCTCTACCGCAATTTCTCTAAAGATATTATGCAGGTGCAAATTTTTATAGCTTCCCATTTAATCCCCCTGTAAGAAGTTAGGGGTTATTCCTAACTCGAACATCTCCTGAATTACTACACAAATATTATGGCAAAGAACCTTTAATAATATCTCATTAATCGATGCTGTCTCCGTCTTGCTTCTCACATAATCGCCGAACTTTGACTTTATCATAAAGAAGGCACTTTCTATATTGCTTCTTTGGTGATAATGCTCCAGAAATGCCTCCTGATTAAGTGCGAAGTAGTTATACATTCGCTTCCACATCTGCGATCCCATCGGTTTTTTGACACTGTTAGCCTTGAAAGGAATGAAGGGAGTTATTCCAAGTTTATCAAGGTAATCAAGATTAGTTCTGCTTAAATAAGCCTTATCACCAGCGAGTTCATTCATCTGAAAGTTTTTATGAGCCTCATTTACTAATTGAGGCAACATAGCAGTATCAGTTTCATATTGGCTCGTTATCTCAACTCCACAAGCTATGTGTGTCTTATTGCCGATTAACAGATGCACCTTATACCAAATCTTTCTATCCCTCTCCTTTCCATATTTGTGATCATACCATCTTGAGAATTTTGAAGGGCTTATACCCGAACTATCTATGCTGAACGAATTGTTTTCAATCGTTTTGAGGGGTAGTGAAGATAGTGTTATTAGCTCCTTGATTATTGGAGTTAGCTCTGGATTTTCCATAGAGAGAGCAACAGAGCTATAGTGTGGCACATTTTGTATATATCCTAATCCTTGTGCCTCTTTCATATCCATAGTAAATCTCCTTAATGAAAATGTTGTAAAAACTTTCAGGGCAGAAGCAAAAGCCATATCCTTTAACGGTAGTTTAGGTCTTCCCCTACCTCTGACTTCCGATTCGGATGGAATAGTATTGCATAGTTCATTTAACAGTTTCATAAACAGCTCCTTCTGTTGCGTTGTAGCTGTGTTATAAGCCTTCCAATTTTGAGGATAGATTATCCTCTTTGTTTCTGTTATAGTTGTAGAACCATCTTTGTTTATGTGCTTTGATATGGTAAGTTCAACACTGAAAATATGTTTACACTTAATCCCTCTATCAATAAAGTCAGGACAAGTGCAGGTGCTTTTATCTAATCTCAAAACCACCTCATAGGTTTTATGAGGGTTTGTAGCACTTGGCACTATCCAAACTCCATTATGTTGGACTATCTTTTTCGACTTTGCGATCTCATAGCCCCTTTCCTTTCTTTGTTTCAATAATTCCGTTGTTTGCATTTTAACACTTCTTTCTATGTCTTTTACATAATATATATGTATTATACACATATAAATACTTTCGCCTTTGCTGTCGAAAGGTTTATAAATGCGTATAGACATAGTATAGACAAGGTATATACTTGTCGAGAGCTAAATTAGAAGTAAATATTCCTAATGTCGAAGATATTATTACAGGGGTAGTTTCAGCCTCAGGAAATGGGGCTGTTATCGGTATCCCCAAACGGTATATCGATCATAAGGTAAAAATCGTTATTTTAAAAGAGAGTGGTAAAGATGTTAAAGGATTCAGAGAATAATATAGATGGATATAGGAAAAAAGAAGATGATTTACTCCAAAAAATTGAGGGGTGGGAGAAGGAATATAAACATAGGAATCCCTGCGAGAGATATACAAAAACAGGATTTTGCCTGCATATGCTTAATGCCCAAAATAGAAAATTTGGCAAAGAATCTAAACAACTTTTTCTTAATTTAATAGAGATTACCCAAAAATGACTCCCAGCATAAACGTTTTTATATCTATGCAAACTAAATAGGTAATAGGTATTTTGCATCGGAGGGGGTAATATGACAAGACCTTTACAAAAATGGGTATTAAAACGCTATAAACTGCTCTGGGATAAGTTCAAGGATACGCAGTTTGACTTTCAGGAGGCAAAAGAAACAACAAACGATAAAACAGAAATAGTCAGTTTGATATTATCAGAGCTTCGTAGGAAAGGAAGACTTGGAACCAAACTTGATAAAAAGAAGGCAAATAGAAGGCTCTACAAATTGAAGCCTTTTGATGCATACTTAAAGGATGTGATAGAGGCTATGATTAAGGAAATTGGTGAATCAAAATGAGCTACAAATTCAGTGTAGAAGGAGTAAATAGACTCGGAGTCAGAGCCTCAAAAACAACAGTCGGTGGTATCCAAACGGAGTTTCCTCAAAGAATCGAAACTAACACAGATAGATATTATTTAGACCGTCTTCCTGATGATATTAGCTTGCCGACTCCTCCTTCAGATATATTTATGGTAAAGCGTTCTTATACACAGGAACAACTTATAAAATTGGTAGCAAGTGAAAGCTACTACAACAGCGAGAAAAAGAAAATCGAAGGTATAAGAACGAAAAGACAAAATTGCATAAGTGTATTCAATCTTTCTGTAGGTAAAAATACGAAGATAAGTGATAGGGCGAATCTAAGACTTCTGGGCTTGCAAGTTGGGTTTAGTGTTCAAAGAATTTTTGATAGCTATGATTTGACTCCGAATGAATTGTTGGAGCGAATAAAGGTATCCGTTAAATACATAAGAGAACATGGTATAAACGAGCACTCTGATGCCCTAACAGTTTCAACAATCTTGCAACAGCTACCCACTGTGTTTCACGAAAAATATCAAATCATAATGAAGGAAACTGATGGTAGTGCTGTCAAATATACCACACCTTATTCTGTAAGAAGGCAACTTAGAATAATTGAGCAATTCGTAGAGGGGGATAAATGGCAAGATCTATATGATGTCCCTAAGACGTGGGGAGGGAACAGTAGAACTTCTATGATGCACATAATGGCTAAATATGGATTTGATACTTTTTCATTAAGAACAGGAAAACGCCCAAAGAATCTTACAAGAAAGCCAATTCTAAAAAGGTTTGATGAAAACTCACTCGGTTATCTCATAATGCCCCATGAACATGAAAGGCGATATAATGATAACCTGATGTGCAGTTGCTACGTATGTAGGGGTCAAACCTTAGCAGATTTCAGAGATAACTATACTCCTGATGAGCAGAGTAAGGTCTATAGAGGACATGAACCATATGCAAGTAATATGGAATTTGCTATGGATAGAACTTTAGCTCTTGAAAGTGGTAATGAATTACTGAATCGATATAAGAGAAAGGAGTTCGCAAGACAACCATTTAAAGAAGTGCTGGGAATAGATTTTGCAAATGCACGTCTCTAAATTTTGTTGAAATAAGAATGAAACTGTTGAAAAATTAGACTTTATTCAACAAAGCCTTGGGTTTTGTGTAATAAAAAGAAGTGCGAGCACCGGGATTTGAACCCGGGTTGCTGCCTTGGCAAGGCAGCGTCCTACCAGGCTAGACTATACTCGCACAGGACGTATAAGTATGCCGCAGGCAGGATTTGAACCTGCGACATTCCGGTCTTCAGCCGGACACTCTCCCGAGCTGAGTTACTGCGGCATATCTAACTTCATAGAATAGCGAGGAACTAATTTATTAATATGCCTCCTGTTCGAAAATCCTATCTCATAAATCCACTTTCTTAACATAGCATGGCCATATAGTGCCACATGAAACTCGTCATTTCCACCAGGGCGCCCATATTTTCTAATTCTGCTCCTAAATCCTTTTTCTAAAAGTAAAGTGTTAATTTGTATAGCGAGATTCTTGCTTGAAGTGCTTATTTCCAATGTTGGGTAGATTGCTGTTTTGTATGTCTTTTTACTAAAAAATAAAGTTCCATCAGTATCCATAATTCCTCTTAACACCCATTTGGTGTACTTCCAACCTTTCTTTACAAGCGTTTCGGGAATCGTCACGTTTAAGGCCTTACCCTTACCAGGATATACACCTAGAGCGGTAAGAGTTGTGTAGGCTGGTTTATATTGCAGGCACATGCGCAAGGCACCGCTTCTTATTTTAATTTCGTGAGGTGATTTACCAAAAGTGAGATATTCAAGTACCCATAAGTACTCAAAATATCTTCTGTCATTTATAGGATGTCCAGTCATTTCAACGCGGAACCTTGAACCGTCCGTCCATAAATTGCCATCACCAATTATCGCGCCAGCAATCTCGCATAGTGTTGTTGTAATTTGCATTTAATGTTTTTAATTGGCACGCAGGACTTTTAAAGTTGTCGAAATTTTTACATTTTTTAGCTTGATGACCACATGTTTGCGGTTTAATAACTTAATTTGCAAAGAATAAGTATGCAAGGAAGCATGGATACTAGATGGTACGGACTGCAGGGCATAACCGACATTGTCAACCTTGAAGCAGTTGGCTTTAGGGAATACCAGTTCAACATAGCAAGGAGGATATTCGAGGGTAAAAACACCCTTGTCATACTGCCTACAGGCCTTGGAAAGACACTTATCGGCATCCTTGCAATTGGCAAGGTGCTCCAAAGTGGAAAGAAAGCGCTCTTCCTGTCTCCTACAAAGCCTCTAAGCGAACAGCACTACGAGACTCTCAAGGAGTATCTAAACATGGATAAAGAAAAAATACTTCTTCTCACTGGCGCGCTCGGCCGCACAAAGAGGAAGGAGATGATCAACTTCTCTAAGGTCATAGTTGCAACCCCTCAGACTGTGGCCAACGAGATGAAACGCGGCGATATAGATATCGGCGACTTTGGAATAGTGATCTTCGATGAGTGCCACAAGGCAGTTGGAAGATATGCGTATACCTACATAGCAGACGAATCGGATATCAAGAACGTTCAGATGCTTGGACTTACCGCATCACCCGGAAGCAACAAGGAGAAAATAAAGGCCCTGGTGAATGCGCTGAAGATAAAGAGCATCGAGATACGGATAAGCACGGATTTAGACGTCGTACAATATGTGATGCCCAAGTACATGCATGTGGTTGAAGTTGAAAAATCTCCAACCATAAACAAGATTGCCGCGCTGCTCAAGCCCATCGCTGATGACAGCCTGAGCAAGCTTAAGGGAATGGGGCTCACACAGTTCACCAATTTCCAGATCATGCCCAAGGGCCGTATCATCGAACTTGGCAACATGATAAATCGCATACAGGCTCAGAACTTCAAGTTCGGCGCGCTATACCAGTACGTGAAGCTGCTCAACATGGTACACGCTTACGATTTGCTCGAGACCGAAGGACTCTACGCCTTCCACGCATACCTAGATTCGCTAAAAGAGCGCGAGAAGAAGGGCAAGGCAGTCCAATCAATCCTTGACAACAAGAGCGTCATAATGGCAAAGCAGCTCGCAGATGAGGCGATGCGCAATGGCGAGGAGCACCCAAAGGTGTTCCAGCTAATCACCATACTTGGCGCCAATTTGGGCAAGAGCGCCATAGTGTTCGTCCAGTACCGTTCAACCATAAAGATGATAGTAGACCTTCTTTCCAAGAGCGGCATATCCGCAAGGGCGTTTGTCGGCAAGAAGGACGGGGTTACCCAAGAGCAGCAAAAGCAGACGATAAGCGACTTTAGGAACGGCAAGTTCAAGGTGCTAGTGTCTAGCTCGATCGGCGAGGAGGGGCTTGACATACCAAATGTTGACATAGTGGTCTTCTACGAGCCGATACCTAGCGAGATAAGGAACATCCAGAGAAGGGGCAGGACAGGCAGGATGTATAGCGGCGAGGTGTACCTGCTTGTCACCATGGGCACCAAAGACCAGGTCTACCTTCTGGTCTCAAGGCAGCGCGAGAAGAAGATGTTTGAAGTTGTGAACAAATTAAGGCAAGAGCTCGCGATCAAAAACAGTGCCGACGACAAAAACCAATCCAGGCTCTCATTTTAACAAATACTTTTGTGTGAACCACCCAACATCGCAAGCGATGAGGCATCTCAAGACCATCTCCAAAGGAGACCTTTTGGTGCAAGGTATGGCGAACAGACACGCACCTTGCAGGGAAACTCTTTATTTGAACACTCATTCCGAATGCAATCTGTTTATGAAAGAATGGAATGATAAATTATTTATATCCAGCGCATCCCCACCGCAAGCAGTGGGGAATTCCAGCATTAAACGATTGCTTTATATATCAGAAAATGCACAATTCATTACAGGGAAAGGGTCAGACCAATTGGGGATTGGGATGGGGATAATACAAAAATGGGTTAGCGCAAGCTACGCAGGGGAGCTAGAGAATATGCTCGACACAGGGGGAGTCGAGGGATCTACCACGTGCGAGGAGCTTGCACTGGCCATACGGGCAAATAAGTCGCAACTGCTTGTGGAACGGTTGCACGACTACGCAAACAAGGTGCCGCAGAGCAGGGAGATGATAGTGGGCGCATTCGACGCCTACGTTGCAGATTGCAGGTCGGCAAAGCTTGCAAGGAAGGTGAGGAGGTCAATATCCGAGATACTCGCTCTAACGATGTTAGAAGCGATAAGTGAGTAGATGGAAAGCGTTTTAGAATTTGACTTCGGAGACAAAACCATGGAGGAGTCGGATTCCAAGGCCAACGCTATTTATGTGGCGTTCTCAGCCACTGTGGGCATGATAAACAAGCTCACTTCCGCGCTGCTTCTTAGCGAGGTGAACCACCCAACATCGCAAGCGATGAGGCATCTCAAGACCATCTCCAAAGGAGACCTTTTGGTGCAAGGTATGGCGAACAGATACGCACCTTGCAGGGAAACTCTTTATTTGAACACTCATCCCGAATGCAATCTGTTTATGAAGAATGGAGC
>JBOGSA010000024.1:0-14930 GCA_050749785.1 Candidatus Micrarchaeales archaeon
GGTGATGAATTGAGGAGCAAACTTTTGAGAATGCAGAGGAAAGAGATGAAGGTGATTGATGTAGTTTACAACATACACAGATACATTAGCTACTATGTATCTGTGGTTATAGGATTTCTACAGAGCCGTTATCTTTCACTTTTCTTTAAAACATTAATAAGCTCCTGAAGTCTTGTGTCGGCTTTCGCTATGTCGCTATTGTATAATTTCAAAACGTTTTCAGCCGTACTTACCGCTGTTGCAAAAATGGACATGTCAGAGCTTCTTTTTGCAGCTTTTAAAGCAGATATAGCATTTTCTGTCCTTTCCTTCAACTTTAATTCAGATTTTTCACTGTCTCTTAACCCTTCCATTAACATCTGTAAATGAAGGGTCGCTGCTATCCCCCAATATTTCTTGGATTTTGATTTTTTATTAGCAGAATCAAATGCCATGGCGGCCTTCTCTACCAGTTTTGTAACGGATTTAAATTCCTTATAAACTTTAGGATTGTCCAGAGAATTTGCATCTAGTCTATTAAGTCTCAAACTGGCAAGTTTGGCGGACTTTCTTGCAGCAGTATAAAATGAGTCAATTACCTGTTTTTTGATGTTCGAGACAAGGGTTTTAGATACATTTTTTCTATTTAAAGGATGAGGCTTGGTTGAAGACATTTTTACACAATACTGAATCGGTTTCAAAGTATAAATAGTTTTGCTCGTCCTTTGTGTTTTGTCGTTATAGATATATATCAGAACAGGATAAAATTATTATGTGGGGGGATTGAATACTTATTCCGGTATTCTATTGTGCGGATGTAAGGGGACCAGACTTCGGGAATTGACCAGAGATCAAGTATTGAAACCATTACTTAAAATCGGAGGAAAAGAGCTAATCAGATATAGTATAGATTTACTCGAACCCGACATTGTAACTAAGTTAGTTTTTGCTTTGGACTATAAAGCTGACCAAATGAAAAAATGGGTAAGTAAAACTAATTTGCCGTACACCGTTGAATTTTCGGAGCAACACAAGCCCAGCATTTTAGAAGCAGTTAGAGAGGCATCTAAGAGAGTTAATACAGACAGCATAATTTTCTGCAACACTGATGAGATTAGAGAAAGACTTAGCCTTAAGGAAGTTATAAGAGGACACGAAGCTTCGAACAAGCTTGCCACAGTTGTGGGGACAGATGCAAGAAATCTGTTCAGTCAAGGCGTGCTTGAGATAAAAGAAGACGGTACCGTAACAGATCTGCGGTTCAAGGATAAAAAGTATGAGCTTAGGCCTTTGGAAATAGGCTTAGTTACCACAGGCTTCATGGTGATGAAGAAAATTGCGGTAGATTACTTCGATCCTAGAATTGATTTGAATATGAGGGGGATAACCGCCCCTTTGATTAAAATGGGGGAATTGCGAGTCCATATAGACCAGAATATAGTTTTCTTTAATTCTAATACGCCGGAACAGTTTTATGAGGCTAGAGACTATTTAATGAAGGATTCTGATAAATATTAAAGATGAGTCACGAGGATGCGAAGGGTATATAAAACGAATCCGACAATATATTATCTACTTTTTAAAGTGATTATATGATATCAGGTCTGAGAATAAGCCATGTTGAGGCAAAGAGAGATAGCGAAGAGATGATAACGAACATGAAGTTCAATATCAACTTCGATAATGTAAAGGTTGAGAATGACACAGTGCATGTTGAATTCACCTTCGTGGCAAACTATGAGGGTGGAGAGCCATCAAAGGCAAAGGAGGTCGGAATGCTCAAGATAATGGGAACGATCATGTCCAAGGAGAACAAGAAGGACACAGACGAGATATCGAGTGTCTGGAAGAACAAGAAGACACTTCCGATTGGATTTGCTGAAAGTGTGATTAACCTGCTCAACTTTGAGTGCGGTGCGCGCGGAACATTGCTCGCATCATCGATTGGCTTGCTTGCACCACTTCCTCTCTCGAGAGCAAAGCTTCAGGAGCAGCCTGCGGGTAACACGGCCTAATCGCCCTTTTATTCTTTTTAATTCTAATTCTGAATTAGGTTAAATGATTTCATGGAAAGTATGGAGCTGGAGGGCATAATCATATATGCGGATTATGCGGTCAGGAAAGGAAGGGGGATGATAAGGCTCACTTTCAAGTCTAAGGACAATATCTACTACCTTGCGGACACGAAATTCCTGCCTTACTTCTATCTCATACCAAGCAACCTCGACCTTGACCCAAAATCGCTTCTTGACATAACTACCCTGTCTGAAACCAATGAGGAGGCAAAGGCGAATGCGGTTGAGAGGACCAGCCTAATTGTTGCTGGCAAGGAGATGTTTGCCTTCAAGATAATCCTTGACAACCCAAGGTTCGTTCCAAGGCTCAGCAAGCTGTTTGAGGAATTCGGAACTGTGTATGAAAAGGACATCGTCTTCTGGAAGAGATATTTAATAGACAAGAAACTTTCACCTCTTGCGCCAGTGAAAGTGAGCTTCCATGCGGAGGAAGACATATTCGTGATAGATTCCATTGAGAACTTCAATGGAACCTCAGAAAAACTCACCTGCATCTGCTTTGATATAGAAACTTACAATCCATTGGGCGCTCCGCGTGATGACAAGGACGCAATACTTATGATAAGCTACACAGACGGCACTGAGTACAAGGTGCTCACCACCAAGAAGATAAACAGGGACTTTGTGGTAGCATACGACACAGAAAAAGAGATGCTGCAGGGCTTTGTGGATGTGGTGAAACGAATAGATCCAGATATACTCTCTGGATACAACTCATCAAACTTTGATATACCATACCTCATGAAGCGCTCTGCAAGGGCAAAGGTCACATTCGACATCGGAAGATACAATGGCGAGGAGCCAAAGTCTGAGCACCATGGCCTTGTGGAAGCGGTTAGAATACCTGGAAGGATAAATCTGGATATTTATAATGTGGCAAGATTCGTTTCGATAGTTGGCGCTTCTGAGAAAGTAATCAAGGTAAACAGCTTCAAGTTGTTCGAAGTATATCGCGCGATAACTGGCAAGGAGAAGAAGATGGTTGAGAAGGGTGAGATCTGGCAGCTGTGGGACAAAGAGGGGGCAGATCTAGAGGAGCTGACTGATTACTCTCTTGCAGACTCACTTTCACTTAAGGAGCTTTATGACTTCTTCCTTCCTCTTGAGGTTGAAGTTGCAAGGGTCGCAGGAACACTGTTGGGAGAAGCTGCGGTTTCAACAACCAGCCAACTAGTTGAATTCATGCTGATGCGCTATGCATATACTAACCACCAGATGATTCCAAACAAACCTGAGAAAGACGAAATAGACAATAGAACAGCGAACCCCTACGAAGGCGCTTATGTTAAGATGCCTGATCCGGGAATCTATGATAAGATGGCAGTATTTGACTTCAGGGGCCTATATCCATCCATAATCATAGCACACAACATAGATCCATCAACTATGTGCGATGACTGCACCGATTACTACGAATCCCCTACTGGAACAAGGTTCAGGAAGGACAGGGTAGGGATAATGCCGTTGGTTCTTAGGCTGTTGATAGATGAGAGGTCAGAGGTGAAAAAGGCGTTCAAAAAAGATCCTGACAACAAAGGCCTTGCCGCAAGGCAGACAGCTCTAAAGATACTTGCGAATGCATTCTATGGTTACCTTGGATATCCTCGATCGAGATGGTATTCAAGGCAGTGTGCATCAAGTGTCACATCTTACGCAAGATTCTTTATTACAAAGACAATAGATGAGGCTGAAAATGCGGGTTTCAAGGTGCTTTATGGAGACAGTATAGGTAAGGATTCGTTGGTAAGGATAAAGTTTGATGAAAATAATGAGTGTCATGATCAAAAAATAGAGGAATTGTTTTTAAAGAAGGATAAAGTAGGTGAAATGGGGAAGGAGTACCACTTTCCTAAAAAGACGAGCATCGAAACTATTGATGAAGAGGGAAGGGTCGTATTTAGAAAAGTAAATTACGTTATGAGGCATAAAACCCAGAAGAAAATGTACAGAGTTTGGTTTACTAACGTTCAATACATAGATGTTACAGAGGATCATTCGCTCATTGGATATGGTAATCTTTCTAAGTTTCCAAATAAAGATGTCATGGACAGACTCATTGAAATAAAGCCAACAGAGTTAAGAAAAAGGGTTTATTCATTAGTAACAAAGAAAGTTTCTGCGAGAGGAAAAATAGAGAACAGAGGATATGATAAAAAACTTTATGAATTAATGGGATTTTTCATTGGTGATGGCTCATTTTATTTTGGACATTACAAAGGAAAAAGAACAAAACGCTATTATTTAGGAATAGCTGCAGGTGATGATGAAGAGGAAATTTATAGGGGCTTACTCTTACCTTTAAAGAAAAAGGGTATCATTAAACATATCTTAAATAAAGGTAGGGGAGATTTTGCAATTAATGGGTTGCCGCTAGTAAGGTTATTTGAAAGAGAGGTTCTGCAAGAAGACAAAAAGGCGATTCCTGAATTTATGTTCAGGGAATCCAAAGAGAACATCTCTTCATTTTTAAGTGGATTATTCTCTTCTGATGGTACTGTAATGGTTAGAAATAAAAAACCAATAATAAGATATACCACAATAGATAAAGGTCTTGCAGAACAGATAAAAAAACTTTTATGGGAGTATGGAGTTTCAAGTTCGATATTTAAAGAAAATAATCAAAATAAATATGATGGAAAAGAAACTGGAACTTATAGTTACCATGTAGTGATAAAAAGCAAAGACGTTTTCATAAGGGATATTGGCTTTATAGTCAAAAGAAAGAATAGGATAATATCAACTTATAAGGAAACATCGCTGCAAAAAAGGAAAATAATTAAGATGGATTTTGATATATCTAGTGCAAAGAGGATTGAAACAATCCACTACGATGATTATGTATACGATATTGAAGTTTCAGGAGTTCATAGGTTCTTTGCAGATGGAGTATTGGTTCATAATACAGACAGCATCTTTCTAATTATGGGGGATAAGACGAAGGATGATGTCAATATATTCCTAAAAGGAGTCAACAAGTCCCTACCAAACACAATGGAGCTAGAACTTGAGGACTTTTATACAAGAGGGGTTTTCGTGGGCAAGAGGGGCGGAGAAGGAGGTGCAAAGAAGAAGTATGCGCTCATGTCAGAATCAGGAAGGATAAAGATACGCGGATTCGAACTCGTGCGAAGGGACTGGGCAAAGATCGCAAGAGACACGCAGCTAGCAGTACTTGAAGCGATACTCAAGGAAGGTAGCAAGGAGAAGGCAGTGAATATTGTGAAGGACGTGGTAGAAAGGCTGCAATCAGGAACAGTTGAACTCAAGGATCTTGTTATGAATACACAGTTGAGAAAGGGAATCGGCAGCTATGACATAAAATCACCTGAGCTTACGGCAGCAAAGAAGGCACTTGAGCAAGGAGTGAAGAAGAAAAGTGAACTTGAAGGAACAACAATAGGTTACATTATAACAAAACACGGGAGCAGCATCTCCGAAAAGGCTGAGATCTGGGAAACTGCAAAGGACTACGATCCAGATTACTACATCGACCACCAGATAATACCTGCAACTCTTAAGATTCTAAAGGAACTAGGATACAATGCTGACGAACTAAAGATGAAGGGTTCGCAGAAGAAATTGGGATGATACGATGGTCGTCAAAAACACAGATATTGCAAAATTGGGTAAAGAAACATTCGAGATATTGAATTTGGCTAGGGAAATGGTTAAGCCTGGTGTGAGGATGCTTGATGTTGCGAAGAAAGTTGAAGAGCTGGTGCAGAAAAAGAATTTGCAATTTGCTTTCCCCATCAACTTGTCCATAAATGAGAACGCTGCGCACTATACCCCGATGTTTGATGATTCCTCAACTTTTTCAGAGAAAGATGTTGTGAAGGTTGACATAGGACTTAGAACTGGGGATACGCTAACGGATTCCGCAGTTACTGTTGATCTCTCTGGGAAGCACAGCAAGCTCATGGAAGCTACACAGGAGGCACTGGAGGCTGCAATAAGCACGGTGAAAGCTGGAAGGAAGGTGTGTGAAATCGGACGCGAGGTTGAAAAGGTTGCAAAAAAGCATGGGGTAATGCCGATTAAGAACCTTGGTGGCCACGGAATAGATGAAGGAGAGCTGCACGCCAACTATTTCATCCCAAATTTCGACAATGGAGATGAGACCGAACTGCAAGAGGATGATCTTATTGCTGTCGAGGTTTTCCTGACCAATGGTGAGGGTCATGTCATAAACGGTGATTACAATCAAATCTTCAGAAAATTTCCTGGCTCTGTCACCAGAACAAACCGCGAGGTCTCAAAGTTCATTGATGCAAGTTATAGCACATATCCATTCGCGCTAAGGTGGCTGATTGATAAATTTGGATCGGAGTTCAAGGTCAAATCCGTCCTTAATGAACTTTCTCGACAAGATGCGGTTGAATCATTCCCTGTTCTTGTGGAAAGAAAGAAAGGCACCGTTGTGCAGTTTGAGAAGAGTGTTGTTGTGGGAAAAGATTCGTGCACAATAATAACAGCGTAGCTACATTTCAATGTTTAGCTGTGTTCTGATCTCTGACAGTGAACTTTAGAATCGCATTGGACTTGTCACGGTTAAGTTTGCCGAGATTTGAGTACAGTTCCTTCTCGCGGTCTGATCCAACCCTTCCCCAAAGAACAGGTCTCTCTTCGTTTGGTTGTATTATCTCCTTGAATCCTAGAGTTTGGGTAAGATGCGCCATGATTTCTTGAACTACATCGTTTGAGATGCATTCAACCTTGAAGAGAATGGTTCTCATCTCCTACCCGCACCTGCTGTATCCGCATGCCTTGCAGTTCTCGCATCCGTTCTCACTAACCAAGGTATGTTCGGTGCACTTCGGGCAGTCTCCTAGCCCGATTGGGCCGTCCGTCTGGCTGCTATTCTTGTGCGCCGTTACTGCATCCTTGTTTATGATTGCCTGATGCTTGCCTGATGATACTGCCTCAAGCGCCTTTGCTATTGCATCCGGCACGCTGAGCAGCTGCACTCCGTGGTCCCAAGTCGAATTCCTTCCCTGGATTCCCTTCATGCTCTTGATGACATCCCTTACCTCTCCTCCGTTCTGCAAATACATGCTAGCAAGCCTTCCAAGGGCCTCTGTGTAGCTCTTGTCATCGCTTCCCGATCTTCCCATGTTAACAAATACTTCCCTAGGTCCTTTCTCGTCACTGTTTATCGTTATGTAGATCGCGCCATTTGGAAGCCTGTAGGTTACAGTGTCCCCAGTCATGAGCTTTGGTCTTGACCATTCCTGTTGCTGCTGCGGCTTTGCCTTCTTGTCAAGCTCTTTTTGCTTCTCATCAGTTATCAGGATTCCTTCTCTTGATCCCTCTCTGTAGACTGTTACGCCCTTGCACCCAACCTTCCATGCCTGCATGTAGACTTTCTCCACCTCTTCAACTGTGGTGCTCTCTGGCATGTTGACTGTTGAGGAGATTGCGCTGTCTATGTGCTTTTGGACTGTTCCTTGCATCCTGACCCTAAAGTCCGCCTTGATCTTGTGCGCTGGCACGAAGAATCCGGGCAGGTCCTTCTCATCTTGGATCCTGAACTTCTGCATGTATTCCCTAACTAGCGGGTGGTACACCTTGAAGTATTCCTGCGAGAGGGATTCTGATCTTCTCGTGTAGCTGAATGCGAACGTCGGCTCTATTCCGTTTGTGGTTCCCGCCATGACCGATCCGCCGGTCGGAGGCACTGTTATTATCGCCACGTTCCTGAGCCCGTATTCCTTTATCTTCTTGCGCAGCTCCTCGTTGAGCGCCTGGATGAATGGCCTTGCAAGGTGCTTATCTGCATCGAATGCAGCAAAAGGTCCCTTCTCCTTTGCTATTTCTATACTCTCATCATACGATAGCGTTTTTATCCTGTCGAAAAGCTGGTCTACAAATGTGAGCGCCTCCTCCGTGTCGTATCTTATCTTCATCTTCGCAAGCATGTCGGCTAGTCCGATGACTCCAAGACCAATCCTTCTGCTCCTTCTTGCCGCCTCCTTTTGCTGCGGCAGAGGCTGCTTCTCATCGCTGTATGTGAGCGCGTTGTCTAGGAATCTGACCCCATACCTTATCATCCTCTCAAGCTGCTCCCAATCTATTGCCGCGCTGTCCTCAAACGCGTTCTTCACCACGCTTGAGAGGTTTATGTGGCCTAGGTTGCAGATGCCATATGGTTCAAGCGGCTGCTCGCTGCACGGGTTGGTTGTGATTACATTCATTCCGTTGTACTCGCTTGGCGATCCTCTCACCACGCTGTCCCAGAACACAAGTCCAGGCTCTGCCCAGTCCCTTGCACTGGTGACTATCTCCTTCCAAAGCGCCCTTGCGCGAATCTTCTTTTCTATTCTTCCGACAGATGGACCTTCGTACCAAAGCGTGAAGTCCTCGTCCTTCTCGACCGCATGCATGAACGCATCGGTAACCCTGATGCTTATGTTTGCGTATCTTACGTTCTTCACGTTCCTCTTGACTGTTATGAACTCCAAAATATCAGGATGGTCAACCCTGATTGTTATCATTAGTGCCCCCCTCCTGCCTGCCTGGCCTATTGAGTGGGTTGTCTGACTCATTATCTCCATGAAAGATACCGATCCGCTAGATGTGATTGCTGCATTGTTGACTCTTGCGCCTCTTGGCCTAAGTATGCTCACGTCTGTGCCTACCCCTCCTCCATAGCTATAAGTCCTTGCAGCCTCCTTGCACCAATCGAATATCGCCTCTATCGTATCTGACTGGACAGGTACGACATAGCAGTTCTGGAGCGATGACTTGTAATTTTGTCCTGCGCCGAAGAGTATCCTTCCGCCAGGCATGAACTTGAAACCTTCGAGGAGCCAATAGAACTTCTCGTTCCACTCTTTTCTCTTAGCCTCTGTCTCCTCAACTGTTGAGAGCGCTGTGGCTACCCTTCTCCACATCTCAGGCGGAGTCTTTTCCATCACCTGACCGTTCTTGTCCCTTAGCGTGTAACGTTCGTAGAACGCGCGTGCCTGCAACTCGTCCCTGTTAAAAAAGTCCAGTGTCTCCCTTGGCAAAGAAATTGTCTCCATTTGGTTCTCGTTTCCCATTTTATCCCCTATATCATTTGTTCTCAATCTGCTCCCGACTCCTGTCGAACATCGCGATAATCTTCGCGAATTCTGTGGTGGAATTGAATTGATTATAAACGCTTGCGAATCTTACGTATGCGACTGGATCGAGCTTGACTAGCTCTTTTATCACCATCTCCCCTATCTTCTTGCTTGTTATCTCCTTGACTCCCTTGGCCCTTATCTTCCTATCAATCTTAGCAGCAATGTCGGCAATAGCTTCCTGGTTGACCGGGCGCTTCTCGCATGCCTTTGTTATCCCACCGAGTATCTTGTTTATGTCATATGGCTGCCTTATCGCATCTTTTTTTATCACAATCAGGTCCACTAGTTCTGCCTTCTCGTAGGTAGTAAATCTCTTATGGCACGATTCGCACTCCCTTCTGCGGCGCACGCTGTTCTCCTCGTCGACGTCTCTAGAATCTAGCACACAAAGCTTAGAGGACAGGCAATACGGGCAACGCATCAAAACCACAACATATGGTATACTTCTCTCGCAAATAATACAAGATGTAGTATGACCACCACTACTTAACAATTGGTTATTTAAACGCCTCTCTTGAAAAAATGTACGCAAATTATTTTTATGTATACTTAGGTAAACATTACTGGAATAATGTGAGGAGGGTTGGGGTTCCACAATTTACAATTTTGACGTCTTACCATCAAGGAATTCGGTCATCTTGAGCTGCCTTATCCCTGTCATAGTCTTCCAATACTCCCTAATGTATGGCATGAAACTTGGATTGCCCAGATTCTTCTTTATTACGGAGATTGTGTGGCTATCCGACGCATAGCCGGACCCTATGTCAAATCCTACTGTCTCTGAGATCTTCTCTATCTCCCTGTCCCTTGTGACCTTGGCAATTATGCTTGCAGCCGAAACGATCGGATACTTGACATCCGCCTTGTGCTCAGATACGACCTTTATCACATTCTCCTTCCTTGGAACCTTCTTTATCCCCAAGCCTTTCATAGGCTTGCTTGATAAGAGACTAATCCTTGCCCCGAATCTTTCCTGAACCACATCCGGAGAGTCAAGATAAACTGCGCCAACTTTGCCTAGTGAATCAATCAGCCTTGATGCGCAGATAGCCTCAAGTTCGTTTAACGAGATGTTGCTTCTCATCGCGTTGTTTATTTCCAGTGGAGAAATAGAATAATGCTTCACCTCTTCGGCAAGTGACTTAATTTCCTCGAAAAGAAATTCCCTTTTCCTCGGAGTCAATAGTTTTGAGTCTCTTACGCCGATCCTAGAGAGCTTTGCGGCCTTAGCCGAGCTCATGCTCACTACTCCGATTACAAGAGGGCCTATAACAGCGCCGCGGCCTGCCTCGTCGCCGCCAGCTATTATGATGAGATCACCGCTTAAAGAGCCTTCCTATCTATGACAATGAAATCGTTGACAGCTATTACTGCGCCGTATCCGAGCTTTAGCTTTCCTTCCTTGACATCGAGCTTGTTAACAAACGCGCTATCTACATTGGGTTCTACCAGTAGAGTTGTCAGCTTTCCTGTGACTTCGTTGATCTCTGCATCGACAAATTTGCCCAAGTCAAAGCCATCGTTGGTCACCACTTCTTTTCCTACAAGTTGCTCTGCAACTACATATTTTACCATACTTACACCATCGAATTCTCGCTTCTATATAGCACAGTTAATATTTTATATGTATATACTATTATCGAGAATACCACAAATGCGTTTCGGGTAAGGAAAATGACTGGAAAAGAGGGTGCTTTACTGTTCAAAGAGAAGCAGATAAGGATACTTTTGGCGCTAAGCAACAAGGAGCAGGAGTGGAATCTCACAACCATCTCAAGAGCTGCGAATGCGACCTATGTGCACACGAGCAAGTTCGTAACAAGGTGCGAGGGATTGGGGCTAATACATGTGGTCAAGCACGGAAAGATAAAGGCGCTCTCGCTTACACCGAAGGGAAACGAGATTGCTGATGGGATTGCAAAGATAATTGAGAAGATGGCAGTGAAAATTGAGGAGGTTCCCCAACCGCCTGTGGAAAAGAAATAGAAACTAGTGTGATTTAACGGCACGAAAATTAATCCTAAGTTCTGACAGTGATACCCTAAGCAGAAGGATAGATAAAATAATCTTAGGAGCGCTAAAAAAGCCCTCCAAAAAGATCACTATTGGATACATACCAAACGCTAAAAATTTGCAGACAGAGAGAGATCGTATAGAGAATAGACTCGACAAATTGCGCACACGAGGATTCAACGTTATAGAAATAAATCTGGAAATTTTTAAAGGAAGAAAACTTGGTGAAAAATTAAAAGGAGTTGATGTCATTTATGTGGGAGGAGGGAATGTATTTTTGCTGCTAAATGCCATGAGAAAGAGCGGTTTTGCAAAAATTTTGCCAAAACAGCTTGATAAAGGAAAACTATATATCGGAATAAGCGCAGGAAGTTATGTCGCCTGTCCGACAATAGATGCAGCGAACTGGAAACCTAAACATTCAGATAGAAATATGATAGGCCTTAAGGATCTAACTGGTTTGAATCTGGTACCGTTTCTTATAACGGCGCATTTTGGAGAAAAATATCGTTTGATAATAGAGAAAGCAGCAAAAAGAACGAATTATCCGATTGTGGCCCTTTATGATACCCGGGCCATACTTGTTGAAGGTAGAAAGTATAGGATTATTGGCACAGGGAAGAAGGAATTTTTCAACGGGTTCAAGGAAAGAAGATAGGATTACACAACTTCTATTGTTGTTCTCTTGCTTACGGCGTTGAGCACATGAGCATAATCCCTGTAATGTGCGAATGCGGTTATCCCCATTGTGTATTCTCCCTTCTCTACTCCAGGACCTCCGTAGATTTCGATTCGAGCCTCCTTCTCATCGTTAGTTCCAAGGTCTCCGAGCCTCACCTCTTTCTCTTGATTGAGTCCCATCTGATCAAAAGAGAGCTGCTTTGGGAGCTTCACGACCACAGAAGACATAAGCGGCTCTGTTGTCAGATTCTTTAGCTTAACACTAAGAGTCACAGAACTCTTTCTGTTGGCATAAATCTTGTATGGAACAAACTCGGTGAGTATGCGGAATGGTGATGGTTTTGTAACTTCTCCAGTTACATCTTTCTTTCCGAACAAATTTGGAAACTTCATTCTTGCACCTGATGTAGAAATAGTATGGATAGGCAAAATATTTAAAGAATGATGAAATTTTGTGTGTTATCGTTTTGTGAGTTGCTTGTAAACGAGTAATAAAGCTTTAAATAATTTAATTTAGAAAGAGAAGGTGGGAATTGGGTGTATAACATAGTGTTTTATACTACAACTTCTAATCACTAGTGTTCGCATGCCAAATAGGTCTACGCTAAACAAGTACGAAATACTTGTAACTGATGTGCGCAGACTTGCTAAGAAAAAAGTTTGCGAAAGCGCTGATGCTCACATAAAAAAGATGGCGATGTTGATCGCATCTCTTTCTTCAAACCATTCCTGGAAGACATCAAGATATCTTCACAACAACGAACCTATGGATAGGATGTGCATGCTTGATGAGGCAAAGCGCGCGTTTGATGAAGGATGGAAGAGCATAAACGAATCAGACATTGAAGAGGTTGTAAATTCAAATATAAGCGATCACACTTTCAGCATGTGGCTCTACAACATCGTGAACAAGGAGCAAAGACAGGAGTTCCACGGCCTTTACAAAAGAATAAAGTTGGAGTTCATTGACGGTCTTGAACCGATAGAGCGGCAGGTTTACTAATTTTTATAGGCTATTGTGTCCAATAACTGTGGGCATGTGGCGCAACTTGGATAGCGCACTTGGCTTCGGACCAAGTGGTTGCGGGTTCAAATCCCGTCATGCCCGTATATTATTGTAGGTACTACTCATCAGCTTTTCTTGCGCAACTTGTAATGATAGAAAACCCTAAAACCGAGAAGCGTTATTCCGCGCTTCAGTGCAATGACCCTTGTCTTTTCATCATGGAGCCCAATTTTCAGATTGCATTTCAGAAAACCATCTATTTTGCTCCTCAGTCTTTCAAGCTCCTTTCTATCTTCATGGAGAATTACAAAATCATCAACATATCGGATATAGTATTTCACTTTGAGCTCATGCTTCACAAATTGATCCAGCTCGTTTAAGTAGACATTTGCGAAGAACTGCGAAGTCAAATTTCCTATCGGCATACCCTTCCCAGCCATCTGAGCCCTATAATTGCCCAGGATGTTTTTGATCAGCCAAATTACACGCTCATCCTTTATCTTGCGCCCTATTATACGCAACAGGGTTTCATGGTCAATCGTATCAAAATAATGCTTCACATCGCCCTTAAGTGTCCATCCCCTGACAATCTTTTCTCCAAAGTTAGTTTGCCCCCCCCACGACTTTTCTAAAAAATTTCTCAAATTTTTTAATAGCTTCGTGTGTTCCTTTCCCCTTTTGATTGGCGAATGATGTATGTATAAAATCTTTTTCAAGGATTGGCGCAATAATGTTGCACAATGCATGGTGCACCACTCTATCCCTAAAATAGGAAGAGCTTATTGTTCTGGTTTTGGGATCCCGAACGATAAAAGTAGTGAGTGGACTTGGCAAATAAGTAAAAGTTTCTAGTTCCTTTTTCAATTGCCTTAAATTGTTATCCAAATCCGCCTCAAACTCAACAACATATGGCTTAAGCGATTTCCTTTTCCTAGCTTTGATATATGCTAATTCAAGATTTTCGTAGGAACATAGCCGAGAATACAGATTTGTGTAGGTTTCCATAAGATTGCCATCGAAACCTAGGATGTAAGCCAGAGTCATTCGAGCATCATTGCCAGGCTCGTTGTCAGCATTGACGTTCAACCTCCTGTTGTTGTAGTTGTCGTAGTTGACGTTGACGGCCACAGGGCCAAATGATAACCCATCTACGAAATAGCCATTTCCATGGCGCACCGCAGCTTCACGATTTCGGCTTGCGCCTACTCAATGTCGTTGCTGAATTTTATGTCTAGCTTGCCGTTTGACCGCTAGCGCTGTAGACGAGTGTGTGGCCCTAGACTTACATCTATGGGCGTGTTATTCGCCCATGATTTGCGGGTTTGTCCCTGCAAATCTAGGAATTAAAATTAGGCGACTGGTTCTTTTATGTCTATTGCTCCGAAGACCTAATAGCCTCTTCAAATGGCCTTAGCAGTTCCGGATTCACCGTGGTGCGGAGGACCTTAAGGCTTGCCCTCATCTCGTCAAGCGTCTCTGGAGCTATCTTGTCATTCTGCGTTGATTGGCTTGGCTTGAAAAACGCCACCCGAGCAACATCGCCAGGCCCGTCGTCAGCATCGACGTCCAACCTCCTGCCGTAGTCGTCGTAGAGGACGTAGACGGCCACAGGGCCCTTTCCCTTCCAAACGTATGCCCTTTGTTTGTAATCAAGCTTATCAAACTCCTTTTCTGAAATTGGCACAATCTGCTCCTTGTCAAAATCTATCTTGTGGTATTTTTCAGTCTTAAACTCTTTGCCCTCATTGCTTATCCAAAATGTCTTTCCTTTCAATTTTTCAAGCTGTTCTGGATTCTTTATCGCAGAAATCAAATCCTTAAACTCGATCATCTTGCCTCCGTTTTCCTTTACCATTTTCTGAGCTTCGGCATAAGTAACGCGACTTTCTGTTTGAGTTATCACTTGTTTTTGCTTTGTGATTGTTTCCATTTTTACCACAATGACATCCTCCCACGCCTAAAGGCGTGGGTTTCGTCCTAGTTTAGAGCGAATACCTCAAGTTTCAGTTGTTTTGCCGCCATTGTCTCATGAAGTTTTTCATGCTGTTGGTTTTCGATATACTTCTT
>JBOGSA010000025.1:0-4303 GCA_050749785.1 Candidatus Micrarchaeales archaeon
GAGGCAAAGAAGGAACTATTTGAGGAACTCACAAAGGGAAAGAAAGCTGCAAAGGAAGTTTACGGAATAAGCCCGATAAGGATGCACCCGCCTAAGCACGGATACGAAGGAACAAAGATCGCATACAATGCAGGCGGCGCACTCGGATACAGGGGCGAAGAGATAAACACTCTGATAAAGAGAATGATGTGAAATTATGGTAATAAGGATCAAAAATACAAGCAGAAAGCACCTCGGGGCTAGGAGATGGGGCAAGGGCAACATCAAGAACGCAAGAGGATCTGGGGACAGGGGAGGAACGGGAAAGAGCGGCGCAAAGCACAAGTGGACATACATAGTAAAGTATGCGCCAGAGAGAATTGGCAAGAAAGGATTCTTCAACAAGAACGGGGCTGACGTTCTTGAGGAGATTGACATTGATAAGGTTTCGGAAATTGCGAAGGCATCAAAGGATGCAAAGCCTACCGTTGAGCTCAAGGGTTACAAGGTCCTAAGCGACGGCACAATCCACAAGGCGGTTGTGGTGAAGGCGAGCGGATTCTCAAAGAACGCAATGGAGAAGATAAAGAAGGCTGGAGGAGAAGCGATTAAGATATAATCCTTAACCTAAAGTATAACAGTGTAATTCATGGAAAAGATAAATGTAGCTTTTTATTCGGACACCTATCTGCCAGCAATGGACGGTGTCGTGAACTCGATGCTCAACTTCAAAAAGGAGCTTGAGCGACGCGGCCATGGTGTATACATCTTCACCAGCGGAGACAATGCGTCCAAGAGGAAGTACTCGAGCAAAAGCGTCTTCATAACATCAGGAATAAAGTTCAAGCCCTATCCGCAGTACAAGATCGCGCTCTTCCCATACAAGTCTATAATGAACCTCAAGGAGCTTCAGGTTGACATCGTGCATGCTCAGACCCCGTTTACAATGGGACTTGCGGCGATGACAATAGCAAAACTTGACAAGTATCCTCTTGTTGGATCGTTCCACACGATGATAAACAACAAGGCGATAATAGAGAGCTATTATCCAAAGAACAAGATGCTCAAGGAATTCACAAGCAAGTACCTCTGGAAGTACACCAAGTTTTTCTACAAGAGATGTGACGCAACAATAGTTCCCGCAACTACGATTGGAAACATGCTTGCCCGCGGAGGCGTGCAGAATCTGCATGTGGTGCCAAACAGCGTCGATACAAAGAGATTCAATCCGAATAATGACGGTGCAATGATTAGGAAAAGGCTCAGGATCAAAGACAGGGATAATATTGTGCTTTACGTCGGCAGGGCGAGCAGGGAGAAGAGGATAGAAATACTTCTCAAGGCTGCGAAACACATCGCAAAAAAGAGAAGTGACGTGAGGTTCGTTATTGCCGGAACAGGTCCTGCGCTTGACTATTACAAGAACATGGCAAACAGGCTGGGCCTTCTGGGCACGGTTCGCTTCGTGGGATTTGTTGAGCAGGAGATGCTTGCGCAGATGTACGCTGCATGCGACGTTTTCTGCATACCATCGACCTTCGAGACTCAGGGAATAGTTGCGCTTGAAGCTATGGCGACAGGCAAGCCGGTTGTTGGCGCGGATTACCTTGCGCTCAAGGAGCTGATAAAGAATGGCAGCAACGGAGAGAAGTTCAAACCAGGCGATTATCTCTCATGTGCAAATAAGATAGAAAGGGTTTTAAACAATTCCCAGCAATATAAACAACGAGCTGTAGAGACGGCGAAATCATTTGCTATTGACAGGGCGACAGATAAGTTGCTTGAAGTTTATAGACTAATCTTGGAGAACAAAACAGACTAGGCGATTTACTGGAAGGAAATAACAAGACAGAACAGGAAGCAAAGACGGAAAAGGCACAACCAATTCTTTCACCAAAGGAAAAACAAATTGATGAGTTGAACAAGGGCATAGAGGAAGAACGAAAGAAGAGAATGATAATCGTAGACGGGATCAGGAGATTGCGCCACAAGATGGCGTACAAGCAGGCGGAATTCGCCGCGCTATCAAAGCTTAATTCTATCAAGCCTACAGAGAAGACAAAGAGCATAGGTTATCTGAAGAGGATGAAGGAGAGGCTTGAATTCAGGATATCGACAGAGGCTTCGTCGCTATCCGCCGAAAAGGAACTGATAAGGAAGATAAACGAGATCGACGCTGATCTAGACAAGTCGATAAAAGAGTACAAGCAAAGGAAAAAGGTTGACTTGATAAAAGGGGACATAGAGGATGCGACAAAGCAGATCGCAGAACTCGAGAAGCAAATTGGCGAATCTAACAAGGCGCTTGATACGCTTTACGATAAGCTTCGATCGCTAACAGGCTACAAGGGAGAGCATGGCGACAGGAAAAATGGAGAAAAGAGAACTTCAAGACCGCAAAAGCCGCAGGAGGTAAGCCTCTGGGACATGGCGATGATGCAGGACAAGGAGAATGCTGAAAAAGATGAAATCGAAATCAGCAGCAATTGAAAGTACAGTACAGATGAGAAAATGAAAATAAAATTTTACGGGGCAGCAGGAGAAGTTGGAAGAAGCTGCATTCTAATTGAAAGTGCCAACACAAGAGTTTTGCTTGATGCAGGAATCAAGCTTGGGAAGCCAGGACAGGAACAATATCCAGTCATAGAGGACAGTGAATTCAAGACGATCGACGCGATTGTTTTGTCTCATGCCCACCTAGACCACTGCGGATACCTGCCACATGTCTTCAGCACAGGTTTTAATGGCAACATATACACAACAAAGCCGACATTCGAACTGGTCAACGTCCTTCTTAGCGATTATCTTAAGATATCAAATCCGAAGAACGTGACAAAGGAGGGGTTCAACAAAGTGAACAAGCACTACAAGATAGTTGATTATGATCACGAATTTGCGATAAAGGGCCTCAAGTTCAGGCTATTGCCTGCTGGGCACGTGCTCGGCAGCTCGCTAGTAGAGGTTTGGGACAACAAGCACAGGCTACTCTACACAGGAGACATGAGCCTCAAGAAGACAAGGCTACTCGAACCTGCGTACACCGAGGACCTGCACGATGACACTCTGATAATTGAGAGCACAAATGCAGGCGAGAAAGACGAGATCCAAGACGACCAGAAGACGATAAACAGTCTGCTGGCAAGCGTTAAGGACACGATCAATCGAGGAGGCAAGGTAGTAATACCGAGCTTTGCTGTAGGAAGGGCGCAGGAAATACTTTTCATACTTGACGACTACATGAGATCTGGAGTAATACCAAAGGTGCCAATTTACATAGACGGGATGATTGGAAAGGCAATGAGGATATATCGACACAACGTGATCTTCTGTCGAAAAGAGCTTCAGCAGAGAATACTGATGAGCGAAGATGATCCATTCAAGAGCGCAAACTTCCACAATGTCACGACAAAGCAGATGAGGAACAAGATAATGAACGGGCACGACACATGCATAATCGTCACTACCAGCGGAATGATAAGCGGGGGTCCGATACTAAAGTACCTTGAGAAGCTTGCTGGCGATGCAAAGAACAAGCTTATGTTCGTCGGCTATCAGGCTGATGGGACAATGGGACGCCAGATAATGGAGGGTGCAAAGGAAATCGAACTCAACGGAAGGAAGGTGCAGATAAAGATGGGAGTAGAGATGCACAGGCTTTCAGGGCATGCTGACAGAGTACAACTTCTTAGATTTGTATCGAAGATAAACGGGCTCAAGGATGTATTCGTAGTGCACGGAGAGGGCACAAAGGGCAAGGATATGCAGGAAACACTTTCAAAGAAGTACAAGGTGCAATTGCCGGTTCTGGGCGAAGAGTACGATCTTGGCTAATTCATCACCCGTATTTTGAGAGGAGTGATATGTTTAAATAGCTTGTTTTCGTATCCTCAGTAGGTATCAATATGGAAACATGGAAAGCAATAACAGGAGTAATTGTATTCTTGATAGGTGCAGTAGTGGCGTTCCAGAGCTATAACACGCTCACTCAGTGCAGCTCTGCATTGGGCACAGTGTCTAACTTTGTCACCTCAATCTTTGGGGGAACCGGAGTTCAGGCATGCTACAACGCGCAGATCGGTGAATACGGCGGAATTATCATTGCCATAATCGGCCTTGTGATAATCTACAGCGCCAACATGAAGAAGGGCAGGAAGTAATTGCTGCCTTTTTCTTTTTTTTATTTTTCTTACTAATTTTGGCTCTGTAGAAATCCTATAACCACAGATACATAGTAGCTAATGTATCTGTGTATGTTGTAAACTACATCAATCACCTTCATCTCTTTCCTCTGCATTCTCAAAAGTTTGCTCCTCAATTCATCACC
>JBOGSA010000026.1:0-21547 GCA_050749785.1 Candidatus Micrarchaeales archaeon
GGAATCGAGAAACCTCTTATACCTAGATTCTCTATTGCGTCTCATGTTTGTCGTCTCAAACAACAAACACTGGCAGAGGGTTTATACCTTCTGCCATTAGTAGATTAGAGGATTTCTACAGAGCCGAGTTTTCCCCTTTTATATAGCTACTTAGTTATTTGTATAAAATCAAAGTCACGGATGAATCATAGACTATTTGCCAAATCAGCCTACCGCTTTTTTGACTAGAGCTACAATCTTTGCCTCCTCAGTTGGAGTAAGTTCCTTTAGCGCGTATACGGTCGGCCACATGCGACCGTCGTCGAGCTTTGACTTGTCGCTAAAGCCCAAGGTAGAGTACCTACTTTTGAACTTTGACCCGTACTGGAAGAAGCAGATTATGTTGCCGTCCTTGTTTGCATATGCAGGAAATCCATACCAGGTTCTCGGGTTTAGCGTTGGCGCAGCGGCCTTGATGATTTTGTGCAGGCGAGTTGCCATGGCACGCTCCTGAGCGGGCAGCTTTGCAATCTTTTCGAGCACGGCACTTTCATTGTTGTTTCCCTCCACGATACGCTTCTTCTCTTTCATGTACTCCTTCATCGCGTCTATCTCTTCTTTGGATAATCCTTTGGGCTTCTTTGGTTTGTTTGTCTTTGCCATTTCAACACTCTTTTTGAATATCTATTCTCGCAATAGAATAATTACTGCTAACGTTCTCCCCCCTACATGGCCTAGTATGCGCGATCAGAACAGTTTAGGCCGTAGTTTGGGTGGATGCACGCGCATTGCTGCTGCCCGTTACAACAATATTGTAGGTTGAGCCGTGCACCGGTGTTGCTGTGACTCCATTGCCATAGACCACCTTGCCGCTATAGGTCAAGGTGACTGACGAGCCTGCAGAGAGCGAATAACCGACCCCTGTAAATGAGGCCGTCGATGATGGAACACTGAGCGATGCGCCGCTTGAGATAAGGAAGTTCATTACCTTAAGAGACTGCACACGCAAGCTCAAGCCCGCATAAAGGTTATTCTGGCTTGCAATCCCAGTGACTCCAACTATCGTTCCGTTCACTCCAAGACCTGCATTGGCATTGATGCTTGTTGATTGCTGTCCATATACAAGCAAGTTGTTTAAGGTGACAGTCGAGTTCGAGTTGTCTTTCACAGTGACAGAAACGCTCGTGACGTTTCCTGAGGTTGATACCGAAGCCGAAGTTATCGATATGCTAGGTGTGGCCGCCTGTATCTGCGCCTTTACGCTAGCGTTGAGGACGGCAGAAGCGCCCACCTGCGCATTTCCATTGATCACGAGCAGGGCCCTAGATGAAGGAGTCATTGCAAAGCTCGTGGAGTTCTGGTTATATACTGCAACAACAGTCGGCGTTATATCCACGAGTATCGATGCGCTCTGGTTAACCCTTGAGGCGCCAACGACCTGAGCTATGAATTGGCTATTAGGCGCACTCACAGCGTATGTGGTGCCATTTATTGTTATGCTTGCGGAAGTGACGTTGAACCTCATTATGTCAACTGTGGAATTGAGCAGCACATTTGCGCTTCCTATAATCTGTGTTGAGTTTATCAGTGCTATCACATTTGCTGAGCCGCTGCCGGAAACATTAATCCATCCACCTCCGTTTGTGTGGACCATAACTGAAGAGTACGCGATTACAAAAGAGCTTGTGCCCGCAGGTACTGAAGGTGGGTCTGTAAGCATTATTGGAACCTGTCTTGTCTGTGAAGATATTGGCAAGATAGATGTCGTATATCCTATGGTTGTAAGTGTAGTAGAGCCCCCGGTATTTGAAACGCCGCTGCCGCCAAGCAAAAAGAATGCTCCAGCCGCTATTATTATAATAACAATTATTCCCCCGACTACTAACCCATTATTCATAGAATCTATAGAAGAAATATCAAGAAAGTATTTAAAACATTCCTAGGCAAGGACTCGTGTCGTAATTATATCAGTGTAAAAGTCCCTACATTATTCGCCATCTTTACACCTCTATGTTTCTCACCTATCTATCTCTATCCGCACGACAATAGGCTTTATTAGCTTAACATCAGCTAACATTACATCCCTACATATTGGGTGTTGCCGATGCAGAAGCCGTATGCGATAAGAATAACCTCATCAAAAGGCGGCGTTGGCAAGAGCGTCATCTCGATAAATCTTGCAGCCGCGCTAAAGTCGATGGGCTACAAGGTGCTGCTGGTTGACAGCGACACTGTCAATCCCTGCATAGGTCTCTACCTTGGTCTCCCGGAGGTTAGCGTCGGAATCATGGATGTGGTTGCGGGAAGAGCGGATGTCAACAAGGTGATAATCCCTCACATCTCAACAGGGCTTCGTGTGCTCCCCGGAGTCATCGCACCAAGACGCGCAGGAAAGAATGTGCGCGATCCATCAATTGCGCAGTCAAAGGCTTTCACATCAAAGCTGCAGAAGTTGGGCTACGATTTCATAATTGTGGACACGCAGCCAGGAGTTGCGCACCCGCTCGGACTCAGCCTATTTGACGAAGCGATGATAGTTGCCATGCCTTATGCTGCCAGTTGCATAAGCGCGGTGAAGATGCTGCGCGAGTGCGGAAAGGCAAAGCTCAAGGCAAGCTTGGTGGTCAATGAGGTCAGGAACAAGAGCTATGAGCTTGAGGTGCGTGAGATAGAGGAGATGTGCGAGAACCGCGTGAGCAGCACACTTCCATACGATGAGAATGTGACGATTGGTGTGGCAGACCACATTCCAGTATACGTACTCAGCAAGAAGGCGCCGTTCTCAAAATCGATACTAAATCTTGCGCGAATGTATTCCACAAGGATAGATACAGTAGCTGAAGGGGTAGAGGAGGGGCATAAAGGGATTGTGTCAAAGATTCTTGCCTTCTTCCACATAAAGATTATCTGATTGCATGATAACGCAGATATCCGGCAAGAGGGTTTCACCTATCGGGATAGGCACTTGGGGCATGGGCGGCTGGATCTTCTCCGACAAAAAGAATGATGAGAAGGAGATAGCGGCTCTCAAGTTCGCACTCGACAATGGGATAAACGCCATAGACACCGCCGAGCTCTACGGGCGAGGGCATGCAGAAGAGCTGGTTGCAGAAGCGATAAAGGGAAAAAACAGGGAAGAGCTGCACATTACATCAAAGATATGGCCAACCCACCTAGACAAGAAAGGGATAACAAAGGGAATAGACAACAGCCTGAGGAGATTGGGCACAAAGTATCTTGATCTATACTTGATACATTGGCCCAACCCGATAGCAAATATCACAGAAGCTATCTCTGCTCTTGAAAGCCTTGTCGACGATGGGCGGATAAAGAGCTTTGGAATCAGCAATTTCGGGGTAAGAGATACGCAAAAAGCCATCGATGCGACAAAGAAGTATTCAATCGAGGCAAATCAAATCGATTACAGCCTTCTCCAAAAAGAGCCCGAAGCTGAGCTGATACCTTTTTGCGAGAAGAACAAGATAAAGATAATCGCCTATACTCCATTGGGAAAGGGATCTGTAGCAAAATCAAAGCCAATCATCCAGATTGCACAGAAGTACAAGAAAACGCCGATACAAGTCGCGCTCAACTATTTGATGAGAAATTCTTTTCCGATCCCCATGTCGACAAACACTGACCATATCAAAGAGATAATAGGCTGCATGGGATGGGAACTCAACGATGAGGATTACACTTATCTGAAGAAGATTTAGCCCTTGACCATCTTGTTGACCGATTCGAATGTCTTCTTGACCCTAGACGCCCTTGTGCTCAGCCTTGCTATTCTCCTCTTCTTGCTGTTCATCTGCGATTTTATCTTTATGAGCTGGCCTCTCTTGAAGAACCTTGTTATGAAGCTCGACTCCCCGCTCTTTAATTCGACAGCAAGCTGCTCGAGTTTATTGTTCTCTAATCCTATCCTCTCCTCAATCTTCTTTATTTTAAAGTCGCTCTCGCTCTTTTCAAGGTTGTAATATCTCTGCATCGCATCCACATCCCTGAACCTTGCAGTCACTCCGATTATGTATGTTAGCGTCTTATCTGCGCCGAGCTTTGTCTTGTAAAGATAAGCAAGCCCCTTGATTATGTCCATATATCCCTTGGCCTCGCTCTTGCTCTTGTTTTTTATTATCGGTATTATGTTGTTTAGGCCCAATACCTCGTACTCCGGAGTTCCAAGCAGTGCGTACATCTCAGATGCATGATCTTCTATTAGATCCGTTAGGTGCTTGTCGTGCTTCACCTTGGGCTTCCAGCTCTCCTGTATAACCTGCCTCAATGCGGTGTTCTCCATCGTTGAAGGATTTAATAGTCTGTGGGTGTCTTTTAATGCATTTGCGTTCTGGTTCTGCTTCTCTTGGACTGGATTAGCGTTGAGTATAACCATTGCATCACGATCCTATGAATACCATCTTCTTCTTGTCATCAAGCCTAAAGAACCCAACCCTTTCGAATTGTACTATCTCACCTTCTTTTAATTGCTCAACGCGCTTCTCTGCAAAGCCCAAAATCTGCCGCATGCTATCATTATTGAATTTACCCTCTACAAGCAATCTTCCAGGTATGAAAAGTTTTGCCTCTATGTAATTACCCTCGCTTACCCATTGGAGAGTTCTGTTACTTTTTTGGTCGCCTCCAATGAACTTGCAGGTTATGTCGCCCTTTAAGTTGGATACTTCTACATTAAATAAGTCTTTAAACCTTATCTTGTCCCCAAACTTCAATTCCTTCGCATCTTTCTCTGAAATATAGAAAGGATTTTTGAGCGTGTAAGACCTGAATTCCGTATCATTGTCTGGCAGTAATTTGATTTTGACCTCTGAAATCTCCATGCCCTCAACATTCACCTTGACCGGATTGCCGACGAAGAAGAAGCGCTTCGCCTCCTTGTCTATCACCTTCCTGTTCTCGTCAAGCAGCATGCTTATGTCTACCTTTCCGTCAGTCTTGCTCATCCCGAACCTGAGCACGAACTTCTTTATCGTCTCCGGCACTATTCCGCGTCTCTTCATTCCTGAGATGGTCATAAGCCTCGGGTCGTCGAATCCCCACAGCTCACCTCCGCTTATCAGTTTGTTCAATTCACTCTTGTGGGTTATGTTGTTTGTAATGACGAGTCTTGCCTCGCTATGTATCCTTGGTATGCGCATTCCAAGCGAACCTAGTATCTTTCTGGCGAGTTCGTCCCTGAGCTCGAACTCCTTTGACCTTACCACATCCGTGACGCCGTGAAGCGAATCCATTATCGGTGTGTTGAGATCATATGTGGGCCATACGATGTATTTGTTTCCCTGTCTGTAATGCTTTTCCTTCTTTATTCGCAAAAGGGTAGGGTCCCTGAGCGCTGTGTTGTTGCCTTTCATGTCTCCCATGAATCTGATTACCATCTTCCCCTCATTGTATTCGCCCTTGAGCATGCCCTCGAATATCTTCAGGTTCTCATCGGCGCCTCTTTTCCTGTGCTCACACTCACTCCCATCAAACCTATTCTTGCTTGCAGTTTCAGCATCGCAGGCGCACGCGTATGCCTCACCCTTCCCTATCAGAGTTCTGGCATAATCGTACATCTTCTCAACATTGTCGCTGGCATAATATTCGTCGTCGAATTTTATGCCGAGCCAAGAGAGGTCGCGTTTCATCGCCTCAACGTATTCCTGGGCGTCTTTCTCCGGGTTAGTGTCGTCAAAGTAGAGGAAGATCTTTCCCTCGTATCTTTGTGCGAACTCATTTGCAAGGAGCGCAGCTTTTGCATTTCCTATGTGCATGTATCCATTTGGCGCAGGCGCATACCTTGTTGCAAAATTGCCCTTGGTGGCTCCCTCAAGGATGAATTTCGGAACCGATTCCCTAGCCCTCTTCTCCTGCGCCTCCTCAAATTCTTCAGTGTGCTCATTGAATCCGACTTGAAGTGCATTCTTGTCCATCGAGTTTACTTCTTTCACAACCTTTGCAACTTCCAATAGCAAGGCGTTCATGTCAGATTTTGCCTCTGGGAATTCGGACAATATCTTTCCAAAAACAGATTTCTCATTCGCCTTTCCGTAATCTATGGCATTCTTTATTGCGTATTTGCGTATCTCAGATTCGAGATTCTTATTCATCAGCTACCACCGATCTGCGATACGCTCAGATTGCCAAATATTGTCCCGTTCGTAGTGACGAGCATCGCAACCCTAAGCGGTATCTTTGTGTTGAGTGCGGCTATTTTCATTAGTATTGTATAGTTCCTCATATTAGCAGGTATACTTAGCTTTGCTTTCTGGGTTTGCACAGTAACCGTAATATTACTTGGAATCGAGATGTCGGTCTGGCCCTTGAAAGTCAAGCAAGCCCTTGAAGAGTTAGTTAGACTAGAAGTAACGTATGTGGAGAGTTGGTACGGATTGAGCTGGTTTACATATATCGTGAATGAAGACTGGTTGGGGAGATAGAAATTGTTTATTGTGTTGTTCGCAAGAAGTTTGGATAGGAGCGAGGATACACTGTTGGATGTTGAATTAAGCAAGGTTGGAGGAGCGCAGCTCAGTAAAATCGACATTATGGAACCATATCCGATAACAGTTCCGTTGGTTGTGCCTGATGCGTATACTGTCTGAGGCGCGATCGTGGTGGTTGTCGAACCTGTTCCAAGGTTTGATCCGGAGTTGCCAAATGATGCATAAGAGGCTATGAATATCACGGCAACGAAAATCGCCAAGACTACCTGTTTAATCTTCTTTGCTTCCATCGAATCACAAGCATTTTAATCTGTTCGACTAATAAGTATAAAGCATTAATAGACTTCTTGTCTATATAAATTATACTGAATTGTGATACCATGAGTTTGAAAGACGGAGATTTCGTAAAGATTGAATACACGGCATGGAGGGCTGCAGACAACCAACTTGTTTACACCACCGATGAGAAGAAGGCAAAGGACAACGGGGCATACTATGAGAACTCCAAGTACGGCCCACAGCTTGTGGTCATCGGAAAGAGCAACACGATAAAGGGCCTTTACGAGAACCTAAAGAAGATGAATGTAGGCGAGCAAAAAAAGGTTGAACTATCCCCCACTGAGGCGTTTGGCGATAGGGACAACAACCTTGTCAAGGTGATGTCCATTTCAGACTTTAGGGGCAGGAACATGGAGCCTTATCCTGGCATGCAGCTAGACCTCGACGGAGTTATCGCGACGGTGAAGAGCGTGAATTCCGGAAGGGTGATGGTTGATGCAAACCACCCACTTGCGGGAGAGAAGCTGATATACGAAGTAAAGGTTCTCTCAATGATAGAAAAGGACGAGGAGAAGGTTAAGGAGCTTGCAGAGGCATCATCCCTCAAGCCAAAGTCAGTGAAGATCGAGGGCAAGAGCGCAATAGTCGAGATAGGAAAAGAAGTAGAGAAGGACTCAGACTACTTCATCAACAAATCGAATTTCGTGGCCAACCTCTTAAGGGACATGGAGCACATCGAGAAGGTTGAGATAAAGGAAGAGTACACAAGGGAGAAGAAGTAATCAGCGCTCCTTACCTACATGAGCCAGCTATCTAGTGCTGAAAGTTATGTTTCTTATCCCAAAGCTGTAGTTGATAGCAGGCCCATCGCCAAATCCGGGAGCGGAATGGAAGATTATATTGGCCGTACCTGGGCTGAGGTTTAGGGGTATTGTGAAATACTTCGAACTGAGTGTCATATTAAGTACGTAGGTGTGTGTAGCTCCAGATTCCACGGTCACTGAAAGCGGGATTTGCTGATTGTAGTAATATGAGATCCCATAGAAACTCATTGAAGCTCTTGTCATGTTCTTTGGTGCAAACACCGATACTCCTCTAACATTTGTTCCCCACCAGTAGGTATTCGAGTTCTGGTCGCAAAACGCATCCGTATTGCATCCATTGAACCACACACCAAGTGATGGATATGCGATTATTGATTTATTGAAGCTGCGCGCTATCGCCGCATTTGTCGAAAAGATCACCGTAGAATTATCATTGTAGTATGGCTTCCCAAACAAGGTCTGCAGCTTGCCCAAGAGAACCGTGAGGTTCTGCACGCTGTATGCGCTCTTGATTACTGTCACATATTGCACGTTGTATTTTGTTAGCCAATACAATGTCACATTCGAGTAGTTCTCAGTTACTGGCGATGTGTATACGAAGTTGAGACCTCTTTGCAGGAAGCTTCCATAGACAGAGAAAGGTATCTCAAGCGCCTGAAGCTGCTGCGTATAATTTACTCGTGAGGTATAGCCGCCTATTATCGGCTTCTTGAAAACCGTCTGATAATACATCGAGATTCCTGTGTAGAGCTGTGGATGGAAGACGGTTGGATTCTCACCGATGTTTTGTATTGTAGGGAGTATCATTACCGTGAAGTTAGAGGTCATCTGCCCAAGCACGCTGTATCCATGCGAGATGCTCAGGCTGAAGAAATAAGAATTTATGAAAGAGTGACTGACGGGGATTCCGTTGTATTCGATCAGCATGAGCAGCGTTATTGCAAGCGCCGCGTAGAGCTCAAAATTTCTTATCTTTGCGCTTTTTGCGTACGTGCTTGAAAACGCCTTGAAGCCATATGCAACTAGGATCGCAAGGCTCAAAGTAACAATCATATCAAATCTTGCCGGCTCCCTGACAAGGTTGAGTATGGGTATTTGTGATATCGCTGCATATATCCCTGGCACAGAATACTGGCCCGGTGTGAAGTAGTTGCCAAATTGTACGTATGGCCCCAAAGCAAAGTACGCGAACAGCACGGTTATCACTATCCAAGGGAAGATGTTTGCGAACCTATTCTTCTTGTCCTTCCAAATTCCAAGAGCTGCAAGAATCAGCGCTACATAACCTATGTATGCGACCCTCTCAGTTGGGTTGTCTATGTAAATAGAATAGTAGGAACTGCTAAGCGAGGTAAAGAAGTTATTGTAAGGGCTAGGGAGAAAGAAAGAGAGGAGAGGATCGCTTGATATCATATATGATTTCAGTGAGTTGTCAAGATTTGCAGCTGCAATCGCACCGTGCGATATTCCAATAGAAATCGGTATCAAAAACGGAGCACCGAGCAGTAATGTTACTATAGCTGCAAGTCCGATATTTTTCAGGAATGCCCTGTTGCATATCTGTGAGCAAGCTTTGCTGTTTCTTGCGATGTATAAGAGCAAGAAGAATGCCACAAAGATGATTGTTATGAGTCCCTGTTCTGGGTCGCCAAAGAACATCAAGAACACAAAGCTAATCCCTGCAAAAACTGCATACTTCCACTTGCTGCTTTCGATCATTTTGAGTAGGAAAAGCACGAAGAGCGGGAGGAACTCTATGCTGTCCCAATTCAGATGTCCGACTCCTGCATGCATCAAATGAAAGGGGCTGAAGGCAAAAACAATACCGGCAACAAATGCCGCATATTTGTTCTTCACAATGTGGTCTGCCAAAAAGAACATGAACAATCCGCAGAGCGCAAAGTCGAGGAAGAAGATCACATTGTAGCTAAAGCCCAGACTTATTGCCTGGAACGGAAGGCTAAAAAGCGCGGCAAGAGGCGAGAGCGTTTCTGTCACCAGGCTTGCGCCCACTGGCGCATAGAGCAGGTTTGTGAGATATGGCGATGTGTGCAAAGCGAAGATTGCGTAATTCACCCACCAAAGAGTCCAAAGATTCTGGTACACGTCCCCGCTTCCAGGAAAGATAGAACTTGGAACTCCGCCCACAATCGTGTTGGTTATGTTCGCAGTCACTGGCCAGAAGATGACAAGGGATATTGAAAGGTATATGAGCGCTATAATTAGGTAAAGCTTGAAACTCGACATCTAACCAATACCACTTGCAATGCTAAAAATAAGAATACTCACTCGGCTATGCTCAGAGCGTATGTGCCGTTGACCTTTATCGAGAGCTTCCTTGCTATTTCAGACTTCTCAGCGTTGAGCACCACAATGTAACCATGCCACTTTGATGTGAGCGCAGTTCCTCCGCACTGAGGGCACATGTCCCCCTGCGCGATTATGAATCTGCAGTTCTTGCAAGCCTTGTCCATTATCTCCTACCTCCCTTCCTGTTTCCTCCCTCCTTCTTCTCCCTAGGCTTCTCGTTTAGCCATTCAGGCTTTCCGAGTCCCTCTGGGCGCATGGTGAGCGCTATCTTGGAATCCTTGACGCTGCCCTTTATGCTTATTGTCGAGACCTTTGCGTATACCGTGTCTCCCTTCTTTAATGTCTTGCCGGTGTTTCTTGATGTGAACACTCCGCTCTTCCTGTCAAAGTTTATGAAATCGCTTGTTATCTGCGATAGGTGGACAAGGCCGTCGAGCGGTCCAATCCTTACAAAGCATCCGAACTCAACTAGTTCAGACACCTCTCCGACCACAACCTCCTCAACCTCGAGCGTGAATGTGAGAACGTCGAATGTGACATCATGGTGAGTGTTTGGATCGCCTGGAAGTATTACTCCGTCGCTTATGTTCCTGACGTTGAACACAGCAAGGACGACTCCAAGATCCTTGTCTATCATCCTCTCATACTTGTTCCTTAGAACCTGAGCAGCAGCATCCTCTAGCTCAGACCCAAAGTAAGCAGGAGGGACGCTGAGAGTGTCTTTTATAGTGTGTACGTAATACAAAGTTTCACCTAAGCATTAGAATAAGAGTAATATGGAAACATTAAGAATAAATACCGATTGCTTTAGCCGGCGCCGGAGCTTTTGATATAATGAAGAAGCTCCGTTAACCCCTGCTTGAAATCGTCCCTACTGGTTTTGCTAATCACAGCGCACACAAGTGCTCCTGTTATAGAGAAGGTCTCGGCTACAAGTGTCAATCCCACCTGCAAGTTCATCGTATCACTAAACAGGTATGCACTCTCTTGGGAGAGTCCTAGGCTTATTAGACCGACAAATCCGGAAAACACGATTGCTGCGTTCTTGAATTTTTGATACGAAGGGAAATTTATTCCCCCATCTACTGTCAATTTAAATGCCTCCTCAACCTCCTGCTTAAACTGCTTCTCAGTCCTAGCAAGGGCCTTTTTCAAAGCAATATTCTCAAAATCGAGCTCCTCAATTCTCTTCTCGTTGATTTTGTAGAGCGTAGGTGCAACAAAATAATCATATGTTCCCTTGTCTATGCCTTTGTTCGGCGTGTCTAAGTCCTTTGACTTACATTCGGACATTTCTATCTTGTTCTTGCCTATTTTCTCCTTTATCAAATTCAGATGCCTTGCCGTATGCTTGCACACTTCAATTAGCCTGTTATCCTTGAGTTCCTCGATCCTGAAACTGTTGTATTTGGACATTCGATCAATGATATTCCTTTTGGCCGCTTTATATCTTTTACTCATTAGCCGTTTCCAAGGTATTTAGTGTTAGCGCCAATTAAAAAATTGGGAAAATTTCGAACGGTTTATATATCATAAACTATGCATCTATCAAAAGGCAAAATCCCATAAGTTATTTATATTAATACTATATATAAATATATTATGTCAAAGTTGATCGTCGTGTCAGATACAGTATACAAAGAGCTGGAAAAGGAGAAGGGCAGCCAGCTCTCCTTCTCAAAGATAATAGCAGTTCTGCTTGACTCATACAAGAAATCTTCAGACATAAGGAAGTTCGCAGGTGCTCTCAGGGGCAGAGATGCGGATACATGGCTTAACGAAGTCACCGAAGGAAGGAAGAAGGGGTTCAAGAGAAAGATTGGTTGATTGGATGGTGGTGCTAGATACTAGCGTGCTCATACACTATTTGCACGGAAACCAAAAAGTAATAGATGTGGTGGACGGATATCTCGCTAAAGAAAAAGCATCGATAACCTGCATAAATGAATATGAACTGCTGAAAGGAACAGCGAATCCCGATGAAGTAATATTAAACAACTTCATTTCGGCATTGAATGTTTACTGGCTAAGCGAGCGCTCACTCATCTTTGCCTCTCGTATCTACAGGGACCTAAAAGGAAAAGGAGTAACTATAGACGATGCAGATATATTGATTGCCGCAATGGCATTTGCAAATGGAGAAACGGTACTTACCACTGATAAAGATTTTGAAGAGATTGGCTCAAAGCAAATAAAAATTATCAAATCAAATTAAATCATCGTAGCATGCCGCTCTGTGCCACGCTGACCACCCTAGCCCCTATGGCTTTAAGTTTTTGCTTCAATACGACGTCGTTTGTGCACACGACCGTGTCAAAGCCACCCGAATGCTTGATTATCCACCTGTCAACGTATTCATCGCCTTTTACGACCTCGACCTCATGCTTTTTCATGAGCGCAAGGCCTATCTTTGCCTGCACCTTCTCCTTCTTCCTGCTCCCTGATATGACTGCAAGTTCCTTGATAATCCCACTAGATACCACTATCTTGTAGGAAGGGAAGCTCTCCTTGATGCTCTGAAAGGGGTCAACCTTGTTTGCGAGTCCGAAGAGTATCGAGCTGGTGTCTATTATGACGGATTTCATCGATTGTGATATGAATCCAAAATATTTATAGCCATAAGCAGGGTAATTGTGGTGTTTAGATGGACATAATAGGCGCGATAAACAGCGCAGCATTCCAGGCGGCTGGTTCAGTGGCAAGCCCTGCGCTCACACTTTCTATGCAGTACCTCGCCGAGAGCTTCTACGTGGTCCTAGCTGCGATAATAATTTACCTTTACATAAAGAAGGACAAGAACGTATTCTCGTTCGCCGTTGCGATAATCGTCCTGTTCCTGGCGACAGAGGTGATAAAGGACATAGTCAAGGAGCCAAGGCCATGCACAACTGATTCATTCTCAGGGATCGGAGGAATCTGCGAATCAGGATTTTCGTTTCCAAGCAATCATGCAGCAACGCTAACAGGGCTATTGTTCTTCCTGAAAGGCTACAGGTACCTTAGGATATTGTACCTTGTATGGCTGGCGCTAGTGCTATTTGGAAGAATATACTTAGGCGAACACTATCTCACAGATGTGATTGCAGGCATGGTCCTAAGCATCATAATCGCTGCAATAATCTACAAGTTCAGCGGCAGGATAAACATGATACTAGGCGCAATCGCGCACAAGCTCCTAAAGCCGCTTTTCGGCACTGAGTGGGCGGGCTGATACTTTTTATATTATCTCCCGGCATAATTGATACGATAGAATGGCACTCGACATCTATGCCGAAAGGCTCATCCAATACTACGAAAGGCCGCACAACAAGGGCAAAATAGATGATGCAAGTGTTCACATACATGAAGAGAATGTGACATGCGGGGACGCGATGACACTCTACCTAAAAGTTAAGGATAACAAGGTGGAGGACGTCAAGTTCGAGGGCGATGGCTGCGCGATAAGCATGGCGAGCGCTAGCATGATAACTGATTTCATCAAGGGAAAAAGCCTAGAGGAGATCGAGAAGATGAACGTAGGCACTGTCATGGAGGTAATAGGAATAGACCCAGGGCCTGCAAGGCTGCATTGCGCAACCCTCTCAATGAGGGCAGTCAAGGGGGCGGTGTTTGCCTACGAGCACAAGCCGATGGATTCAAGCACAAAGGAGATGTAAAGAATTCTCAAGCATGTGTTATATTTCTAACTTTTTAAGTCTAATTTCAGAGTCCTTTCTAAGTCGTCTCACATATTCACTGCCGTTTCCTTTGGTTTTCCACATGCCAAAAGTCTCCTTCAGTACCTTTCTTGCAATCCTCTTAGCTCACAACTTATCATTTATTAATTCAGAGAGCATTTTTGCTGTGCCATATTTCTCAACAGCTTCATTAATGAGCCTTTTGTAAGTATTACTTTCTAGATTAATTGTTATTTTTACCATTCATTTCACCCACAGCTTTTACCCATATGTTGAATATCTCACACTACAATAGTAATCCAAGTAACAGATATAAAACATCCGTTCTTAAAAAAAATGTAATTTTTTCGGAGGATTTAAAGTCTCTTTTATTCAAAATAGATTGGATTCGGATAGGTTTTTATATGAATACGTATATACGTGTAAGTGAGGAAATGGGCAAAGCGAAACTTACACTTACTGTAGATAAGAAGGTTATAAGGGAGGCGAAGGTAGAATCAGCAAAAAGAAATGTAAGCATAAGCCAAATGGTTGAGGCACTTCTAAAATCCATGTCCCCTTCCTGGCTTGATGTTCTAATGCAAAGTCTAGGTGTTAAGAGTGAATACTTCAGTTATGATGAGATAGTCAAAAATAGGCCTAAGGGACGCGATTCAGGAAAAGCGGTGAGGGAGATGCGATATGGCAGAGAGAAACGTATATCTGGACACTAGTGCTATTGTAAAAAGGTACATGGTCGAAACAGGCACTGAGACTGTTGATATTATTTTTAAAGATGCTCTCAATAAAAAACTGAAGATGTGCTTTTCGTTTTGGAACGTAGGTGAAGCAATAGGCATATTCGATAAGTACGACAGGCGTGCAGCAAAGAAAAGCATACTCATCAGAAAGTTCCTCAATGAGTTGAAAACACTCAAAGACACGGGCTCATTTGATTCGGTGGATATAAGTCCATGGGCAGTAGCAGAAGCTATGACATATCTCTTAAGATATCATCTCTACATCGCCGATGCATTACAAATAGTTTCTTGTAAATCAGCGAACTGTACCGAATTCATAACTGCGGATAGACGCCTTGCAGATGCAGCTAAAGCTGAAGGTATACAAAGCACCCTGCTTACCACGCATTAAAAAATTAGTTTTTTTTCGAAGCATTTAAAAAACGCTGTGCAGAAATCCTATTGTGGGGGCATGGCACTATGCAATTATGTTGTGGAATCGTTGCCAAACGAGGAAGAGTGGCACAGCCTAGTCAGTTCTTTTGCGGGCAGCGAACTTATCCTAGTTAACGACTTTTCAAATGCAAAGACCTCAATAGTGACTGAGGACGAAAACCTCTGCACTAGAATAAGAAACGCAATGCCGGGTTTTGATTTCAGTGAGGGAAACGCAATCAACATAGAAAATCCTCAGGCACTGGTCACGTTCTCATCCGACACTGAGCCATTTCTGAATGACGTGTGCAGGATGCTTGAAGGAGAGAATGCAAGGCTATTCATCTTCTTTGGAAAAACGGATAGGAAAAAACTTCATTTGATAAAGAATAGAGTTGAAGAAGAGCTGAGCAGCAGAGAGATACGAATGACCAAGGGGTCTGGAAGCAGAAGCGCAACGCAATCAACTCAGGCAGACATCTTCTACAATTCAGATGAGAGGCGCACAATGCTCGGAATGCTCAACATGTTTAACGATATAAGTTCGCTAAACGGTTCGTCTTACAGAATTCTCCTGATAATCGATGGTAATAAGAAGAAACTTCAGGAGTACTTGAAATCAAGGCTCCTAATACTCGAATTAATTCCACTTAAATGTGGCGATATGGATAGTCTTTACAGAGCAGCTCGTGAAATAGAGTCACTGCCATTCAGCCACAAGGTTGCAAGCCAGTTCATTGTCTTCTCCGATCAGATACCAAGAAGGACAAGGATATACGCCCAGGTGCCTATGCAAATGAGCGGTGGTATTGAGATCGGTTCATTCCTCAAGGATTCCATCTCAAAATCAGATTCAACAATGAGAATAGAGAAGAGCACTCTGAACTTGGGTGCGATTATGACTGGTCTGCCAGGAACCGGTAAGACATTCGCAGCAATGTCCCTACTCTCCAAACTAAACAGCGGCAGAGAGCAAACAAGTGTTGTAATAATATCTCCAACAAAAGAGTGGGCTGATTTTGCACAATCGCAACATCTACATTTGATTCGCATATATGGTTCAAACATTCCGATAAATTTCTTCAGGTGCGCCTATGAAGAGCAGAGGGACAAATTCGCAGAAAATCTTGCAATGCTTGTTGCATCCGCATCCAATGCAGGACCATATCAAAACTCACTCGAGAAATGCCTTCTCGCAGCGTTTAGGCGCGTATATGGCAGGGAACTATGCCCCGATCCTGTCTCACTCTATGACCAGATAGAAGAGACGATAATCGAGCAGCACGCAAAGAGGTCTGCTACTGGCGTAAAGTACACCAAGCACGGAGAGAACATAAGGGCAGCCCTTGAAAATCTCAGGCAGATGCTCTTTAGACCAGAGTTCGCATCGACGAGCGGAATAGATCTCATCGAGGCATTTAGAAGAGGCGTCGTATTTGACCTATCTGCCGTGAGCAACAACATGAAGCAGTTTTTCTACGCACTCATACTCAACCAGCTGTATTCGTTCATAGACTCTCTTGACGAAAACGGAAACGACGCACTAAGGCTAGAGATAGCTCTAGAGGAGGCGCAGCTGATATTTCCGCAGAATGAGATATCACCGTCCGTACTAGACCTCAAGCAGAGGATACAGGATTTCAGGAAGAAAGGGATCGGAATGCTCCTCATAACGCACAGCATAACCGACGTCACGCCAAGCATAAGAAGGCTGTGCCAGACAAAGTTTTATTTCAGGCAGAGCTCTGATGTCACAAGATATGCCCTAATCGACCTTGGCATAGAAGAGGAAATAGAGGCTACAAACCGAATAAGGGCACTGGAACAGGGATGCTGTGCGGTGCTCTACCTCGATGAGAGGAACGGCGAGAAGATTCCAAAAGTTCCTGCATTCGTGAAAATATCCAGCTATGCTAAGAAGGAAAGGCGCCCATCACCCGAAATCGAATTTCCAAAAGGCAATTTCATGTGCAACTGCAATATAACCGTAATCGACAGCTCCGGGAATCCGTCAAAGGGAAGGAATGTAGAGTTGTTCTACCTGAACCAGGTGGTGGCAAGGGGATTTACCAACGAGAAGGGCATATTCTACGTTCCGGGGATGATAAGGGGCAAGGAGTATGAGGTGGCAATCCTTGGGGAAAAGAAGAAGGATACTGTGAAGCGCAGGCTGGCGATGTCCGAGAGCATCGCGGTAAGGCTGTGAGCCGAACAATCAGCCTCTCAAACCTGATCGTTAACCCGCTAAGTTACAGCAAGACTACCCCCTCAATCAAAGCTTCAATATAAACCCAACAAAGTTTATATAAAAATATTAAATGTTTTATGATTTAATATAAATTTATATAAACGTCTCTCCTGCAATATAATTGATAACCTTACAATGTAATAAAATATCTATTTTAATGACATCACGATGTCATAGATTTAAATATCTATGTGGCGTAATATTGAATATGGAAGTTGAAATACTGGAGAACTTCAACATCTGGTGGCGCACGGGAAAGGTTAGGGAGGAGCTGCTTGCGAAATACGAGAGGCATTTGTTCGGTAAGATCCAGAAATACTTGAAACTAAGGCACATAATACTTATATATGGTCTGAGGCGCGTTGGCAAAAGCACCATGCTCTACCAGCTTATTAGCGAAACGCTGAAATCCGCAGACGCCGATCATATTTTGTACTTCTCTTTCGATGATAGGAGATATGCTCTTGAGGAGGTATTGGACACCTATCAAAGGATGATACTGCACAATACGTTGGACAACGTGTCCGGAAGAGTATACGTTTTCCTAGACGAGATACAAAAAATAGACGATTGGGAGAGCAAAATAAAAGTTTTGTATGATTTACATCCAAATGTCAAGTTTTTTTTGAGCGGATCCGCATCGATAGCGCTCCGCAATGGCGCGAAGGAGAGCTTGGCCGGAAGGATATTTGACTTTGTGTTGGATCCTTTGAGTTTTGCTGAGTTTCTTGAGATGCAGGGCAATGACATCAGTGCGATAAAGGAAAATCCCGCTTTATGGAACAGGACAATTGTACCGCTGTTCAATAAATACATCAAGTATGGCTCATTTCCGGAGCTGGTGAAAACCCGCAATGAGGAAATTGCCAGGAAATACATAAATGACGATGTCGTAGAGAAAATCATCTACAAGGACCTGCCTGAAAGCTTCGGCATTTCGGATATGGAATTGCTCAAGACCATCGTTGACATTGTCGCAAGAAATCCCGGGATGCTGGTCGACTACGCGTCGATTGCCAAGGACCTTAAAAAAGACCAGAGGACGATCTCCAACTACTTCGAATACCTTGAATTCGGGATGATAATAAGATTCGCATTCAATTTTAGGGGATCGCCAATAGCAAGCAGAAGGAAACTGAAGAAGGCGTACCTCCAGACCCCAAACATTGCATTCGCATACGGCACTAGCATCGGCGCCCTGATGCCCAAGATGCTGGAGAATGTGGTCATGGCATCGAGCGGGGCGAAGTTTTTCTATAGAAACGCCTTTGAAGTGGATTTCATCCTACAAGAGGCCGGGAAACTGACAGGGATAAAAGTAAAATCCTCAGGAGCAGATGCTAAACAGTTGATCAAATTCAGGGAGAAGTTTGGGGACAAGGTCAAAAAGCTGCTGCTATTGACCAATACGGAGCCGGAAAGAATAAAGGGTGTGAAGACAATGCAGATGTGGCAATACTGCCTCTTTGGCACAGATGCTTAGCAAGTGCTCCAATCTCGAAAGGAATGGGAAGCGCAAAGGGGATAAAGATTCAAACAAATCAGGGATGCTCCCCGCCGTATGTCATGCACCACTGCTGCGTTAAGTTGGACCTGTAATAGGCGCAGTGCTGTTGTAATCTATCCTGAAGATCTTCGTGTCGGGGTTCGCGTAAACAAGGCTCATCGTTGCAACGTTGTTGTCCCAGTTGCAGTACTGCACTCCGCATTCGAAAAGGAACTTGGCCATGTTGCTGTTAGCGATTCCTGCGCTCATCACATACGCATTCGTTATGTTTACATAAGCCCCGGGCTTGGGCACGCTTGAATATGTTATCAAAAGAGTATCGTTGTTGGTCTGGTTGTAGGCGTTCTGCGACAGAACCTGGTATGATCCATTTACTTGGTCATCAAATACCACGTCCTTGAAAGGAGCAGACTGGCTGCCCTCGTACAGGTAGCTGTTCACTTTCTGGGTGCCATTTACGCTGTTTATGTTGACCTTCGCCCCAAAGCCCGACTGCGACGTGAATGTGTAGGTCTGGTTGGTGCTGTTCACATTCTCTTGGTATGAGCTAAACGGTGTGTAAGCGTAGAACTGCGATATGTATGTATTGAGGTTGCCAAGCTGGCTTGCATTGAGCTGGCTGAGCTTCGAGACATGGTAAATGTTCTTTAGAAGGTTGTTCACCACAGTGGAGTTGTAGTTGCTCGCATTCAATCCGCTTTCCGTGTATATTCCGCTTGTCTCAAGCAGCCATGTATACCTTACAAGGAGATAACTTGGCCTTCCGTTTATATTGCCTGTAAGGAAAGCACCATCAGGAGATGAATTGAAGATCCATGCGCCGAACGGATCCGCCTTAGTCTTGTTCTGCGATCCGACGCTGTCAGTAACGCTTGTCCTGTTTGCGACTCCCTCTATCAAGCTTCCATCAGGCCACAGCGAGAGCACGACAGAATTTGTTGGAGTGTTGTTGTGCATCCAGTTTAGTGCGCTTACAAATACTGGGTTTATGTTGTCTGCTTGTATAAGGGTGACCGAATAACCAGTGTCTGTGATCATTATGTATCCTATCAGCAGAGCGAGCATCACAAGCGCAACGATCATGCATGCTGTGCTGTTTTTAAGGAAATACAAGAAGCTTCCTATTGCAATAACCACAATTGCAGTGGCCGCTGTGAGGACGTATCCTGTCAGCTGCAAATTGGAGAAGAAAAAGAAGAGTGCGACCGCTGAGAAAGCCATGAGTGCGATAAGACCCGTCTTGCTGAATACCTTCTGGCTCAGCAGAATCCAATAAACAGTGTAAGCAGCGAAGATCGCAAGAGGTATTGCGAGCAATGAGTTGAATCGAACTGCGTGTATCTGCAGGTATGCGGTCACTGCATAGTAGGCTATGAATACGAGCAGCGCCTCGTTAGCCCGAAACCTCAATACCGCATTCCCGCTCAGGAATTTCTTGTCATCGACTCCATCGAAGTCCATGAAGAAGTACATCAGAGATATCGCCATCGCGCCGATCCAGAAAAGGTCTATGAAGTTGGGATAGAATGTTGAAAGATAAAGCATTGCAGACATTGGCGCCACAAAGAGCGTTGCGCCAAAGCTTGCGAACAGGAACGGAGCGGTGGGCGCCTGCAGTTCCTCAATCGAGGCGGCAAATGCGACAGTGGTCTGGAATCCGCTTGAGACGAAGATGGAATTGACAATCTGAGGCGCGAGAAGATAGATTAACGCGACCGCAACTACTGTAAAGGCCACGAATGTCGTAAGCCTCTTTCCGAATGTTGCTACATATAGCGCAAACTTCTCCTTGTTCTTAAGAAGAAACAGGGAAAGCTCTGTCCCGACAACCAAAAGTCCAAACAGGGCCAGGAAATATATACCTGTAAATGCCTCATTCTGTCCTCCGATCAGGTTCAGTGCCTGATACACATTTGCAAGAAGGTACCAAAAAGCAAGAGCGATAAGGAGATACCTCGACCGCATTATGGTTTCTATCTTCTCTGTGAGGAATGCGTAGAGCAGTATGAGCACCATGCCCAATATGTATATCGCAATGCCGAATGAGGCTCCGTTCCAGACTATGTTTGCAATGCTCAAAACAAAGCCCGAAAGGAGCGCATAGAGAAGAGTTTTGTTCTTTGTCTGAGCCTTGAACGTCTTTATCAAGAAGATGAGCGCGATTATTACGAAGAGGGTAACGAAACCGTCTCCCCTGTATACTGTTGCGCTGGTTCTTGCGGCGTCTCCCATACTCAGGCCTACAAAGAGCATCCCCAACAGTGCAAACATCCTGTCCTTGTTAAACTCCTTGATGAGGAAGTATGTTCCTATCAAGTCGCCTACTGCATATGCGACCGGTATCAATCGCTCTATAGTATAATAAGTTACTCCGAAGAACTGGAGGAATGCGTATGGAATCAAAGTTATCCAATAAAGACCAATCGGCTCTGTTACCGGTGCGCTTGCAGGGAATCCAGATATGCTCAGGAAGTGTGGTACCACAAAGCCATGCAGAACAGCAGCGCGTATGACTGCATAGTGGTAGAAGCCATCTGGTTCGTAGAATCCGTAATAATGCAGAAGCGATAACCTGTATGCTATAGTTATAATCGCTATAATGATTGCGGCTACTATAGTCGCAGTCAGATATTTTTTGTAGTAAAGCGGGATCAAAATTATGAGTGCGCCTACAACTGCAAAAGTGTAGAGAAAGTTGCCCAAGAATGCGGTTATTATTACAAGCAATATGCCTACCACAAAGGCTCCGGCGAAGAGCATCTTAACATTTTTGTCTTCGCGATGCATTTGATGCTCATGGTGCTCATGTTGTTCGTGATGTGCGTGGGTGTTATGACCTGCGCTCACCTCGTTAGAATCGTGTTCCAAAATACCACAGCTGCTGATGAAATATATTCCTATTAAGAATCTAAAAAGGTTTCATTAATCCTATGTCAACTCTTCATCTTCTTTGCATAGAGCAAGCCAATTCCCTCCTTTATCGGAGTAATTTTTACCAAAAATCGGCTCTGTAGAAATCCTCTAATCTACTAATGGCAGAAGGTATAAACCCTCTGCCAGTGTTTGTTGTTTGAGACGACAAACATGAGACGCAATAGAGAATCTAGGTATAAGAGGTTTCTCGATTCC
>JBOGSA010000027.1:0-4945 GCA_050749785.1 Candidatus Micrarchaeales archaeon
CTTCACAAAGTTCATATTTCTTATATTGCAATCCATGTTTATATGCCTTTATACCTATCTAATATTTTCGCCTCCGCTCTCATCCCACCCATAAATGGTGTGGGATTTCCCGCTAAGCATAGTTAAACCATTTTAGTCAAATCGATGAGCAGCTCTTTCTGCCTGTTCTTTCTTCTTTTCGAAGATTCCGCGGTGCTTTGCGCAGCTTATGCAGTAGTAGACCTTCCTAGTGGTCATGAATCTGACGTCGTTGGAATTGTGGAGCTCTGTACCAAAGCTTATGCGCTTCTCAAAGTCCACTGCCTTGGTTCTAGGAACCCTTCTTCCGCACTGATCGCATGTAACTAATGTGTCGCTTCCTCGCAAATTAAACACCTTTGAATAATATTATCATCAAATATATTAATAAACTATCGTTGGATATAATATCGGTTGGCGTGGCGAAAGAGAACGAGACACTTGAATACGGAAGAGGAGAAGTACACTACCACTACCATTCACTGCGCAGAAGGGCTGCGCTCTCATTCGCACTGATAATCGGCGTGCTCGCATTCGGAACAGTGTGTCTTCATTACATAGAAAACTACTCATACCTTAACGCATTCTATTTCATGAGCATGCTTGCAACAGGGCAAGGTCCTCCAATATCACCAGTAACTGCGCTCGGCAAGATCTTCGCATCGATAATGGCTTTCGTTTCAGTCGGCTCGGTAGTATTCGCTCTCGGTTTCCTATTCGGTCCATTCTTTGCAAGAGTCGCAAGGCTCACGGAAGGTAAGCTCAAGAGGGAGGAAGAAGCGCTCATAAATGACGTAAGGAAGTACAAGAAAAAACTCTAGAGCACATTTGGTTAATAACCTTTATGTTCATAACTGATAGGTAATATTATGTATTCAAAAAAGAGAAGGCTAAGATCGCAGATCAGAAGAAGAAGGCTCGGCAAAAGATAAGCTCAGAAGGAGAAGCTTCAACTTCTTGTTTACAAAACAAGCAGCCGCTCTTTAAGAAGACTTAACATAAACTTCGAAGAACTTCCTGAAAGTCTCTTTATAGCGATCTATCATAAACCTCTCCAATCTGTCCTTTTTACCTAAATCAAATGCTTCAAGGGAAGACATGTACGCTACTCTTCTTGTTTTGCGTATTGTTATTGGAGGATAGCCTCTATCAACTAATATTGCATTTATCAAAAACCTACCCACTCTCCCATTTCCATCAGCGAATGGATGTATCCCTTCAAATCTACCATGGAATGTTGCCGCGACTTTGAGAGGGTGAATCATATTATGTGATTCTTTGTAAAAAGATATGAGGCTATCCATGTCTTTTCGAACCTTTTCAGGCGGCGTGGTTTTAATCTGCCTGCCGAAGATATAATTTGGAAATGTCTTGTACCCAGTCCTCTCATCTATATCTTTCATTAGCATCTTGTGCATTTTTATGATGCTCTCATGATCGATCTTGAATTTTCCGTTGAATATGTCCTCCGCCACTTTTCTTGAATTTTTAGTTTCGTATATTTCTCTTAGGTCCTTTCCAGCAATGACTTTATTCTCAAAAAGTACCATCCCAACGTCCTTCAAAGTCAACGAGTTTCCTTCAATGGCGTTCGAATCATAGGTGAAATTAGCAACAAACCTATCGAGCATGTCCTTTATATCGTTCTTTGAAAGGTTTTTCAAGAGATACTTGTATTCAACACGCATTTCCTCAACTTTCTCTATATTTTCCCTAGTAAATATCCTGCCGGGCCCGAATTTAGATAATGCAAATCTCATATTCAGAGCAATCTCCTTTGACATGAAGTATTCCTCTAAGGCCTTTGGTCCGATCTTCTCCTCTTTTTTAACCAATTTAACTAACTTCTTCACTTTACCATCGGGTAGTCTGATCGATTTTACCAAATATTTGTATTGCTTGCCATGTATGTGCTTTAATGAGGTATATGTCATAAAATATTTGTAACCCCACAAATATTTAAATTTATCTATATTGTGGTGTTAAATATCGCGGCGTAAACAGAGCAGCCTCAGGAGGGAATTGAACCCCCGACTTCTTGTTTACAAAACAAGCGCTCTACCACTGAGCTACTGAGGCAGAATTAGCTAAAATAGATTGTCGCTTAAACTTTTTAAAGGCACACCCTTAATATGCCTCTTCCTGTGCCCTTATGTAATTGAGATATATTAGATAGCCAAGAGCGACAACAACGAACATGCCCCCGATTATCGTGATCGCTATCTCAGCACCTGATATCGCAGATGCTGCAAGATATGCGGTGATGTTCTGCCCGCCAAAAAAGTACGGGTATTGGACAACGCCAAAAAGATTAATTGACAAGAACAACCAGAACACAACAAGATAGTTTGCATATTTCGATTTTTTCAGGTATGCCACTATCGTAATCAAAAGCAGGATTATTGATATTGCTAGAAGATACAAGTTCGAAAGGATGTTGGAAAAGATACTTGGTGCGTATTGATACAGTGAAAACAGTACCAACACGATTCCAACTGCCGCATATAGTATGCCTAGTTTGTTTAGTTTGTAGACTTCAAAATAGTTGCTTACAACAAACATGCTGATTAGTACCACGCCTGCAAACATTAGGATGTTGAATGGATTAAACAGAAGGCTCACCAGATTGATGGAGGTATTGGCTAAACTTATTCCTATGCCGCTTACTCCAGAATCCAAGACGGATAGCGCAAGGAATGCCACCATCAATGTCGATATTGAGTAAATCTTAATGTACCTGCCATCGCTCTCTGGTCTGTTGAGGTATTCGGTGAATGCGATGAATGCGCCCCTTAGCAAGAAGAACGCTCCTGCGACAAGAACAGGAAGTATGTACACTGTGCCCGCAAATGGAAGGAGGGTCGGATACGTAACCTCAAAGTTGATCAGGTAGAATGCCGCAAAGGTTCCCATAACTTCCCAAATCGGAAGAAGATACTTTCTCAACCTCGCCTTGTAGTCCTTGTAAAAAGCAAGCGAGAGTATCGCTACTCCGATTTCAAATATGAGGAGTGTCAAGAACGCGGAGAATATCAGATAGTTTATTGTGTATGGAATGTTCATGCAATCAACTCTTTCTCAAGTGGCCTGTCATCAAAAATTTTCTTTAGTATAATTGCTGTGAGCGGAAGGATCACGATGTAAAACAATAATATCAGTATCGTAGCGGGTATTACAGAAGTCGATGTGTTCGCCGCATCGCTCACCAACATCACGTTGTATATTATCCATGGCTGTCTGCCAACTTCTGCGAGCACCCATCCTATTTCAAGTATCAATACCGCAAGAATACCGGCCACAACTAGCAGCCAAAGGATTATACGATTGTCAATTATTCTTTTCTTCAATAGCCGTAGCAGCACTATCAATGCCAAAAGGCCCCCAATAGCAAAGCCGATACCCACCATTATGTCGAACATGAAGTGTATTATCAGAGGTGGCCATGTGCTCTGTGGATAGCTGCTTAGCCCTGGTACAGTTCCAGATGGGCTTCCGGTAGCCAGCATGCTCTGCAGGTTTGGTATCGGAATGAAATACTGCAGAGTATTGTTTATCGGTATGCCGCCCAACCTTTCAGGAGCATATGCCTGCGGATAGAGATTGCCTTCTATTGCGGCGTACTTCTCAGGTTGAAGGGTAACTAGAGTTGAAATCGAAAGGAGGCCTGTGACTATCGCAAATACTGTGGAGATGATTGCAAGAACGAGAAGGAGTCCGAACGCCTTTTTGTAATACTCCCTTTTCTGGTCCTCATAGGTTGTCATGAGCTTGTATGCCATAAATGCCACGAACACAAAGATTCCGGCAAAGTAGCATGTTGAGAGCACATGGGACACTTCAATAAAAGTTGAGGGTGTATTGAACACTGCGAATGGCTGAATCCCAGTTACTGTTCCATTTGCAAGATATGCCGTGATGTTAAATCCGTTTGGAGTGTTCATCCACGCATTTATCATCGTTATCAATGCGCCGGAAAGCGCAGCTCCAATTGCTATCGGTATTCCTGTAAGAAGGTGTGCATACCTGTTCTTGAACCTATCCCAGGAGTAGAAATAAATTCCAAGGAAGATTGATTCCATGAAGAATGCAAAAGCCTCAACGTAGAATGGCAGTATTGCCACCTGCGCCACCAGGCTCATGAACTTTGGCCAGAGCAGCAAAATATTCAGAGCAACCAGCGTCCCAGAGACTGTGCCGATCGCGAAAAGGACAACAAAGACAATCGCCAAACGCTTTGCAAGCACCTTGTAGTGGATGTCGTTCTTTCGTATCCCGAGGAATTCAGCAATAAGTATTATCACAGGAAGTGCGATTCCGATGCTGGCTAGCACAATGTGTATCGCAAGCGAGTATGCCATCAAGAACCTGTCAAAGTCTACTACCAGCACATTGCCACCTATCGCTTGAAATCATAGAACCCGAGCCAAAGCAAAAGGATCCCGACGAATTCCGCATAATAAAGGAATGATGGGAATGAAGCAATATAAAGCGTGCCTGCCACGCTTACCACTATCACCCCCGCGATGATGCTTAACATCTTGATGCTCCTTGTCCTCCAGAAGCCCAGCACTGCAATCGCAATAAGAACTATCGCAGCAGGGAACGTTGCAAGCGACGATGCATAAATTATTGCATTAGATGGAATCCCTGCAACTATCCAACTCTCCATGAGCGATTGAAAGCCGCTTATCGCCAAGGAATATGCAGTTGCAATTATACCAAGTGCTGCTATCACATAATATCCAATCCTAATCCATCTTGTCTTGACTAGTTGAACTGAACCGAGCGCAAGCAGCACAACAAGAAGCGCTACAAGGAACAAATATGCGTCTATCAGCAGGCCGCTGTAAAATCCCAGAGCAAAGAACGTCTCCATCAACACGGTGATTGCAAAAACCCAAAGTCCAAGGCTCCAAAACAGCCTGCT
>JBOGSA010000028.1:0-13600 GCA_050749785.1 Candidatus Micrarchaeales archaeon
CATTATGATGGGCAAGTTTTTCTTTCAACTGAAGTTCAACAAATGAACATATTGTAAATCATTGTTTTCAATATCATTTCCTTTTTGATATTTTCAGTCAATTTTGAGAAGGAATATTCTCCAAAAGTCCTCTTGAATGAGGATATCACACTCTCCACGATTTGCCTATCATTAAATCCCGATTCCACAGCCCACTTATTCTGATTTTCTTCGCGATTTATAATCGGATCCCTTAACCTGAAGGGGGGTCTACCGCGTTTGGGTTTTATGCCCAATTGTTCTATCACTGCATTTTTCCTTGCGCCGCCGCATTTTGTGGTCGAGTTCAATCTGACCTTTATGTTGGGTTTTATGCCATATTCTTTACAGAATTCAAAAATTCTTCTTGTATCATAACCCCTATCTGCATTTGCGACTTCCGTAATTTTTGTGAATGGCTCTAGCAGCTTCTCGAATACTTCTGAGTCTGCAACATTCTTTTCCGTTACAATCATATTGAGGATTCTTTTCTTTTTTATATCGACAAGAAGGTGTAATTTAGTCCAGTCTTTTGCTTTATTGAAACGGACTGTCTGCCACTCAAAATTGTTTGTTTTCTTGATCCCTGTTGAGTCTATTGCGATAACAAGCATTTCACCATTAATTTGAGCTGCAGTTATATCGTAATTCATTTCTTGGCCTTTCAATTTTGTCATTCTATAATTAATAGTCCTAAAATTCGGCACCCGTTTAATTCCGATTATGCTGCACACATCTTCCAATATTCCCTGAAGTTGTCGATATCCCATTTTCAATGTAATTTTAACCCCCATTGCGGCAAGTATCAAAATGTTGCTATATTCAAAAGGCCTGCCGACTTTGAACTCGTTCAAACTTTGCACTTCCTTCTTCATCAATTCCGGCTTGCAACTGAACCTTGTAATGTTGCCTCTCTTCACTAACTTGTTGTTATATAAATTCCAATTTCGTTTCTCTATCATATCGTCGCCAAAAACGATATACCCCTGGGGCTTTTAGCCCTTGGGGGAAATAAGACAATAGTGGAATTCAAACGGAATTGTTGGACAAAGTCGCTTTTGATAGCATATTTAAATATTATTAACCATCTAATAGCACTATTCTATGAAATTCAAGACCACTTCTGATATCAAAATCCCAGACAATACGATAGACCAGATCATCGGGCAGGAGAATGCGGTAGCGATAGTCAAGAAGGCGTCAAAGCAGCACAGAAACATTCTGCTTATCGGGCAGCCAGGAACAGGAAAGACTATGCTCGCACAGGCGATGGCAGAGCTTCTTCCTATCACTGCGCTTGAGGACGTGCTTGTCTACAAGAACGTCAACGATGAGAACAAGCCGATGGTCAAGGTGGTGAAGACATATCCCAACCCGACTGAGAAGGGAAAACCCTTAGGCGACGGCCAGGGCAGGCAGATGGTGCAGAAGGAGAAGATGAAGGTAAGGCTTGACGGCGGGCAGAACAACAGGAGCATAGTGCCTCTTGTGATAGTCGTTGTCGCTATTCTGTTCGTAGTATCAATATCTAACATATTCACAGGATACGAGATTGTTGTACTTGCGGCCCTCATTCTCGGAAGCCTAATCTTCGGATCAATGGCGCTCTTTGTGAGCGGACTTACACGAAGGGTGGGAATACTGCCAGGTATGTTTGAATCAAACGAACCGAAGTTGATAGTTGACAACACCGGCAAGGAGCATGCGCCGTTTGTCGATGGTACAGGTTCAAAGGCGGGATCGCTCTTTGGAGATGTGAAGCACGATCCTTTGCAGAGCGGTGGGCTTGGAACTCCGCCACACCTTAGAGTAGAGAGCGGTTCTGTTCACAAGGCAAACAACGGCGTTCTTTTCATCGACGAGGTTGCTAACCTTGAGCCTAGATCGCAGCAAGAACTTCTAACTGCAATGCAGGAGAAGAAATATTCAATAACAGGCCAGAGCGAACTCAGCTCTGGCGCAATCGTCAAGACAGAGCCAGTTCCATGCGATTTCATACTTGTAGCTGCCGGAAATTTGCAGGACATACAAAAGATGCACCCTGCGCTTAGATCTAGAATCAGGGGATACGGATATGAAGTATACATGGAGGACACAATGGATGACAGCCAGGCGAACAGGGACAAGATATTCAGATTCATTGCTCAGGAAGTAAAGAAGGACGGAAAAATACCCGCCTTTGATTACGATGCATGCCTAGAGATTGTCGAAGATGCAAGAAAGAGGAGTGGAAGAAAGAACAAACTCTCTCTCATTCTTAGGGACCTTGGTGGATTGATAAGGGCTGCAGGAGACATTGCAATTGAAAAAAACCAGAAAGTTGTCACAAGACAAAATGTGATGGATGCAAAACAGCTCGCAAAGCCAATTGAGGCCCAATACGTCGAGCAGGCACTTGAATACAGAAAGGATTACAAGGTTTTCAACACTGCAGGATTCGGGATAGGAAGGGTGAACGGACTTGCGGTGGTCGGTTCTTCTTATCTGAGTGCAGGAATAATAATTCCAATAGTCGCTGAGGTCACTCCGGCAAGTTCGAGATCAGAAGGCAAGCTTGTTGCTACAGGAAAGCTAGGCAAGCTGGCGCAGGAAGCGGTTAAGAACATCAGCGCAGTCATCAAGAGGCACATGAACAGGGACATAGCAAGCTACGACATCCACGTCCAATTCTTGCAGACATATGAAGGAGTGGAAGGAGACAGCGCAAGCATCTCGATTGCGGTTAGTGTCATATCGGCTATGGAAGGAATACCGGTCGATCAATCTGTTGCGATGACAGGTTCACTCTCTGTAAGAGGAGATGTTCTCCCAGTTGGTGGAATAACAGGTAAGGTAGAGGCTGCAATAGATGCGGGCATGAAGAAGGTTATAATTCCAAAGAGCAACATCAACGACATCTACATCGACAAGGCAAAGCTGCGCAAGATAAAGGTCATACCTGTGCGCAACATAGCCGAAGTTATCGAGAATGCGTTGAAGAAGAGTTCTAGGCGCGATGCTATAATTAGGGAGCTGAAGAAGTACATCAGCTCTGATTCGAAGGAGCAATCTCCACTCGACATTGAAGGTAAGAAGAAGTGATTTCTTGAAGGAGAAGAAGTCGGAAGTAAAAAAGGCTGGCAGCGGAGCAAAGCCCGAACTTGAAGACCTAGGAAAGCAAATGGTTGGTGAGATAAAGAAGGGCGAGAATCCAAGGTTTGTGGCAACGACAAGAACGCGATCAAACATAGTGTATGATTCAAAGGAGGGATATCTGCGACTGGGAAAGGCAGAAGAGGAGAGAAGTTTCCTGAACGTTGCGCAGAGCAAGAAGTTCATGCAGACGATGGCGATTGCAGCAAAGTGCCACAAGTTTTTGGTAGAGGGATTGCACACAACCATAAGAGGTCTTTACTACCAGCTCAAATTCTCACTCGGCGAAGACGTTGATGAGAGCATATTCGATGAACAAGCAGAATCGAATCCGCTAATTGAGGATCTTGAAGTATCACTTGGAGTCAAAAGGGAGGATCTCAACCTGAACGCAAACAGAAAAGGAGTGCTTGCCGGAAACATGAAGGTGCGCGACAACTTCGGAGGGGAGAGGGTGGAGATTGACTGCAGCAAGATGGGAAGATCTGGTTGGCAAATCCCAAGCGATGTTGACAACGACATAGAATTCATTGATGTGAAGGCAAAGTACGTACTTGTGGTAGAAAAGGATGCGCTCTGGCAGAGACTCAACGAGGACCAGTTCTGGAAGAAAGAGAACATCATACTCATAACACCTCAGGGACAGGCATCAAGAGGAACAAGAAGGATAATCAGAAAACTTGCGGACAAGGGCCTTCCGATATACGTCTTCACCGACTCTGATGCATGGGGATGGTACATTTACTGGACAATTAAGACGGGAAGCATAAATCTTGCATACATCGGTAGCTCAGTCGCGACCCCGGAGGCAAGATTCATCGGGGTTACAATGTCAGATCTCGACAAATACACATTCCTAAACAAGCTCACAATCGCGGCGAGCGATGTTGACGTGAAGAGGGCACAGGAGATGCTCAACTACGAATGGATAAAGAGCCACAAGGAGTGGGTCGTCGAGCTCGAGAGGATGATAAAGACAAGAAAGAAGCTCGAGCAGGACGCGCTTCAAGGACCAAGGCTCACGTTTGTCGGAGAATACATAGTAGAGAAGGTTAAGAACAACGAGGTTCTGCCTTAATCGCTACATCTGTACTTTCGCTCATAAACGACCATACAATCACGCTTATAAATCCAGGCAAGATTATCCATTTGATTATATGTCTCAAAAAGTGGTTGGGGGAAAGAGCACAGCAGAGTTGCACAAAACAATGCAGGAGTCAAAGGACTCAGTAGCAGGGATACTGGGCAAAACTGGTTTGGAAAATAAGCAGGTTGGTCAAGTCATGAGGGCTATGCTTAAGGAAGCGACATTTGAATATTGGAACAATGAGAGGAAGTTTGAGGACCAGGTAGAAGTAATGGTTCGAGTAAACAAAGTCTTGCAAATTTTTTATAAAAAAGAGACACTTTGAAGTATAAAGAAATAATTATTTGGTTCATCAAGAATGACACAAAGGGAGTTTTTGTGGATTATGGAGCCAACAGCAGGATAAAAGAGGGCTTAGAAATTATTTCTAAACTCGGAGTCAATATTGAAGATCTGCTAAATAAGATAGGAAAGCCAATTTTTGAATGGGAGTTGTTTGGGGATAAGAGAAATATTGGTATGGAGCGACTTATAGAGCAATTGGAAAATGGAGGCACTAGGGGCGTTCTAGAGCTTATACTTGATACCAAAAAGCAGGTAAGAGATTAACTTGAGCTTCTCGTTGGGAAGATGCTGTTGATGAAGTTGTCTATTTGTGTTACTATTCCTGACTCAATGGTGGAAGTAGATTTTACTGTTGACTGATTTTCTTGGTTAGAGGTTGCGGTTGATGCAATCGCTGGGCTGGATGTTGATGCATTCTGCACAACAACGGTGGCTGATCCCGTCACGACAGTCTTGTTGGCAGTAACTGCAGTGGTTGGAGTGGTAGGGATCCCTCCGAATAATCCCCTTATCCCATTCAGAATTGAACTTATCAGGCCTGTTGAAGTTGCAGTTGTCTGCTCTGGAGCAGTTATAGAAGCTGCTGGAGAGGTCGTGTGTCCAGAAGATATTGGAACAGGTCCACTTTGTTCCGTCGTTGTTGTAGGAGTTGTAGTACTTACTTTTGTAGTAGAGGTATTTGCAGCGGGATTTGTAATTGTGTTTTTTTGCGTGATTGAATTTGTTGACGCAACGGTTTGATTTGCGTATTGCTTTATCGTTGTCGTGCTCCTATTCGTAGATATTATATTTGTGCTTGAGATCGTGTTTGTAATTAGTGTATTTCTGGATGTATTTGTATTTCTAGTCGTGTTTATGTTTTTAGTTGCGTTAGTGTATGTTGTTGTGGCAGTCGTTGTGGTGGCTGTTGACTGTAGTAAAGAGACTACACTTGAGCCAAGAGCATGAGATCCGGACATCGATATTCTTAGAGCATGATACTGATCAACTCCGGTGAACCCCACCACATCAGAATTGTTGTTTATCGCCACCTGACCAGAATAGGTGCCATGCGATCCACCACCAGACTGTGTTATTACAAAGTATAAGTCATACAACCCATTGTAAGACTCTGAAAAGGTCATAATGCCTCCAGAGTTATAGTAGCCAACTTTTAACAGTGAGGTGCTGTTTGCATAGGTGCCATAGCCTAGATAGGCGCCAGGATATGTTGTGAATACTTCCCAATACCTAGATACGCCGTCCTGAGGGTCTGTCGCATTTATCTTAAAATTTGTTGCGACGCCAGATTGTGGAATTGTTGTAGTGGAGGAGTTTGTTCTGGAAATTGTTGAAGTAGTTGATGCGGTGGTTGTTGTGATGCTTGTTGTTATCGAAGTTGTTGCGGAATAAGTAGTGGCTGAAACCTCAGCCCAACTTTGTGAGGAATAATAGTTTACAGAGATGCCACTCACATTTATTCGTAGGTAGGATGTCGAATCTGCCAGGCTCAAGCTGCTACCATCCTGACTGATGTCTAGAAGTTCTTGTAGACTACCGCTTTTGTATACTGCAATAGATGTGCCAGGCGTACCTCCGGAATATCCAAGATTTTGCAGATTTATTGTAAACCCTCCGCAGCTCATGTTCTGGCCTATGTACATTTTCTGATATGATAACGAACATGTCAATGTGCCCTGAGGGACAGTCGTAGTGCTTGAAGTTATGGTCGTGGTTGGCGCTGTTGTTGTGGAGACGCTAGTGCTGGACGCAGTTGTAGTTTGCGTGCTTGTTGAAGTAGATGTAGTGGTAATCGTAGATGTTGTTGATGCGGTAGTTGTTGTGGTTTGCGACTCGCTTAGGAAGACTTGCGGATTTACTAGTGCGCCGTTGCTTGCGGTTGCAGTTATGTTGTAAATGCTCACCCCTGCAAGGTTTGTGGACTGTCCGACACCGTAGGGGCCGTATATGCTCTCATTCTCCCTAAGCCATGCTTGAGGGCTTGTGAATGTGTTGTTATGAACCGTGGCGGTGATGTTTGATATTGCGAGGTTCGCAATGTTTGTCGACTGCCCTGCACCATAAGGTCCGTAGACCGATGCTGAAAGTGGAGTCATGACAAAAAGTATAGCAAAAAGGGATGAAAGGCAAACTAAATTTCTTGAGTTGCGCATCTTCAATCCCTGTTTATTGACTTCATGTAGCTGGTTTTGATGTCTGGCAGATGGGAGCTTGGAGTTCCAGGCCTGTTATTATAGTCGTCAAACGCCTTTGCATCTTTTTCCTTTAGTACGTTTGAGAATATCATATAATTACCATGGAAGAGTCCCGAGCTCCCTTAGCCCTATCTTTTCAAGCGCCTGGGCGGGATTGTAGTAGTATTCCCTGCAGAACTGGTTGATTCCGCGCAGGTCATGGATTCCCATCTGGTTTAGCTTCTCGAGTATCTTTGCCCTTCTTTGCTCCTCGATTATTATCTCCGATGGAGGGTAGCCTGTGAGTCGCGACAGCAAGTCCCTGTATGTAACACTCGGCAGTATATTTGAGCTCTTGTGCGTCTTGTAATCGTAAAGATAAAGGTCTGAGAGCAGAACCTGCGTCTCTATTCCGGATATTTCCGATATCTGTGTTATTCTCCTGACAAGCTTGCCACCTTCCTCAACCTGCGAGACCACCATTATCGCATCGATTAGCGGGATTATGTCCTTCTCTATGTCCATCGGAGTGTGCTGGAGCCTTGTTATCACATCCCTTGCGCTGCTCGCGTGGATTGTTCCCATCGAGATCTTTCCGATGTTCATCGCGGTCATCATGTCCTTTGCCTCTTCTCCTCTGACCTCTCCGACTATTATTATGTCAGGCCTCATCCTAAGCGAATTCTTGACTAGGTCCTGGAGGTTTAGTGCAAGACTTGTCTCGAGCCGAACGCAATTCTCCTGAGTCTCTGTGTTGAGTTCGTATGTCTCCTCTATCAGCACAATCCTCTCCTCAGGCCTAAAGAAGCTAAACATCGCGTTTAGCAGAGTCGTCTTTCCGCTCGCAGGCATGCCGCCGATGATCAGGTTCGCGGGCCTCACCTTGAGTCCGTCGATGTAGAGCCAGAGCCTTGCGGCAACGGCATAGTTCATCTCGCCCTTGTTTATCAGATCGATTACGCTAAGCGCCTGCGGCTTGAAGTTTCTTATCGTTATGTCTGCGCCAAGCGGCGAGTCGACCACGTTTACTCTAGATCCGTTCGGGAGATGTATGTCAAAGATCTTCTCTCCTGCGGTCTCATTTGTTATGTACATCTTGAGCTTCTTCACCAGCAGGCCGAGCTCTTTTTTGGTCTTTATTATTTCAGGTGCCTTCATCTGCCCGTTTGTGCTTGTGTAGATGAAGATGTTTGCTATGTTGTTTATCATTATGTCCTCTACATCGGGATCGTAGAGGTATTTGTCGAAGGGCTCGAACTTTGCAGCATCTTGTATCACCTTGTTGACATCATCGTCTGTGACCGCAAGGTTCACGCTCTTTGCTGCGTTCCTTATCGCTTCCTCCCTGTCATCTTTTTCTGTGAACTTGCTAAGCTTTTCGCTAAGTGCCTCAAACACTGAGCTCTCGAAGTTGAAGAAATCGTTTTCGTTCATGGTTTCACTGGCGCTTTATAATGTAAATAAAGAATACTTAAATCTTGCGAGTGGAAATCACTTGCGTATTATCGTGCACAGCGCATCGTCTCCGTTTAGGATTTTCTCGATGATTCCAGCTCTGGTGCCGTTTGCAATGTAGACGGTGGCATCATAGTCTCTTACTGTTTCGTAGCCGATTTGCACCTTGCTGTTCATTCCTCCAGTATAATCGGTTTTGGTTGCAGGCCCTGCGCCCTTGAGGATCTTTGAGATGTTGCTGCCATCTATTAATGGAACCAGTTTTGCGTTCTTGTTATTTTTCGGATTGCTGTCAAATACTCCATCCACATCAGTCAACAGGATTATTTTCGATGGCCTCATGTCGCGCGCCAATGCGTTGAAAACCGCTTCTGTTGAGGCAAGGTAGATGTTTTTCTCGAAATCCATTATTATGTCCCCGTGGACGACAGGAGTTCTGTTATTTGCCAATGCCGCAGAAATGCTCTGCTGCCATACTCCTGCGATTTTTCCTCCCCGAGAAAACATAAAATTAGACGGATGAAATGGGAATGGTGCAAAGCCTTCCTGCAGCATGAGATCTAGAATAATATGATTTAGGTCCACCATCGCAGCGTGGGTGAGCGCGACACCCTTCCTGAGATCGTTTTGTATGTCATTGATCTTTGCCGCTTCGTGGCCGAAGGATCCTCCTCCGTGGCCTATCACGACGTTGATATCGCGCTTCTCGGTTGCTTTTTTTATCTGCCTAAGAATTTTCTTTATGGCAAATGACTTGTGCATGAAGGGGTTATTAATGTCGGTTATCGTACTGCCGCCTAACTTTATGAATATTAGTTCCTTCTGCATTCCCCCTCCCCTTTATAAATTACCCTACCACTTTTGTGCCCACAGCCTCGCCTGAAACAAGCAGGTTCTCTATGACGCCGGGTCTTCCTGCATTGACTATGTAGCCCGTGGCGCCGGTGCTTTTCGCCATGTCGTATAGAAGCGTGAGCTTTGTCTTCATGCCCCCGGTAACATCAACCTTCCTTGCTCCTCCGGTGCTCATGATCATGCCCTCGATGTTAGAGGAATCGATGAGCGGCACGAGTTTTGCGTTTGGATTTTCAGCAGGGTCGCTATCATATACCCCGTCCATGTCAGTGCCGAGTATTATCTTGCTTGGTTTTATCCCCGTAGCTATGAATCTGAATACTTCTTCGGTAGATGCAACCGAAACTCCCTGCTTGCTGTCAAACATCCCGTCGCCGTGCACGATAGGTATGAAGCCACTGCTTAGCGCCTTCTTCATCGCTTCGAGGTCGCCCCCGACAATCTTCTTGTCATGGCTGTGCGCAAAGCTTGAGGGCGCAAATGGATACAAACTGAGCCCGACATCCTCTGCGGCCTCGATGACTATCCTGTTGAGATCGCGCATCGCCTTGTGTGTGAGCGCAATGCCCTTTATGCTCTCGTCGTTTATTATGCCCTCGTCGATTCTATACTGCTTTGCGGTTATGTGGCCAAAGGAGCCTGCTCCGTGGCCCAAAATTAGGTCGAAATCCTTTGACTTCTTTGCCGTCTTTATCTCCCCAAGCAGCCTGAGTATCTGGTCTTTTCTGTGCGTAGAGGGCTTTGAGGTGTCGGTTATTATGCTCCCGCCAAGCTTGATGAAGTATAGCTCGTTTTTCATCGTATCTCTACCTGCTAGGCTTAGTGCCTAAGCGCAGTGAATATGTCTTTTAGATCATTGCTCAATGCAGACACTTCCTTTTTGGCGAGCTTTGAATCCCTAGTTATCAGCTTTATCGTGTCGTTTACCTTCTCTTTTATGCTTACTCCAGGAGCAAAGGCCAGGGATACTATGTTGGTGTAGTTGATGGTCGTCTCCTTTTTTACCTTTTTCTCCTCATTTGGTGTCAGGGACTTTTTCACAATTACAAGCCCATTATAAGTTCCGATTTCGTAGCCTCTCTCTCCAACAAAGAGGTTGTTTATTTTTCCAGCTCTGTTTATCACTTGCATTTTTCCACCTAGCACCATTTGTTTTCCAACTATTTAAAGGTTGGTCAATAATTGTATATTGACGAACTATTTTGTCCTCGAAAAATGGGAATATATGAACATCATGCATTGATGGTGTTTCTGTATTCTATCACGCGGTTCAGGGCGATTTTAAGCCAGGGAGTGTAGTTGCTAGGATTCTTCTTCACGTCCTCGCTAAGTGCTTCAAGGCTGACCCATTTGTATGAATCCACTTCCTCAGGATTTGGCTTTGCCGCCCCATTGTATATCCCGAAGAGCACATGATCGTACTCGTGCTCCGTAAGACCCTTTCCTACCTCTGCACGATATATGAAGCTGAATTCCTCTGTTAGGTCGCAGTCGAATCCCATCTCCTCCTTGAGCCTTCTGTGCGCTGCATCAGAGATCGACTCTCCGGCAAAAGGATGTGAGCAGCAGGTATTGGTCCACTGTCCGATTGAGTGGTACTTGGTGAGCGCCCTTCTCTGCATCATACACTCTCCCTTTGAGTTGAAAACGAATATCGAGAATGCCCGATGGAGCTTTGCACCGTTGCTGTGCGCAGCCATCTTCTCCATGGTCCCTATCTGCTTGTCATTCTCATCAACGAGTATTACTTCTATCGGCTTTGCTTCCATGCTTACCCTGTAGGAGTATGAAGAAATAGATTAATAAATATGCAGAGCTCTTCGACACTATCTCTTGGTAACATTCCTTATCTGTGCCTTTGTTGCATTCGAAAGAGCGGAATGCCATTCCTGTGTAGCCTTGATGCTCGGATTCTTTGTGTTCACGTCAAGTTCGAACCATTTGTAGTAGCTAAGCAGCCCCATGAGCTGCAAGGTCTCGTTCCGATCAAAGCCGAGCTTCATCCTTAGTTCGGTAAGATAAGTAAGATTGAAATTCACGTTGAGCGACTGCTTCACGAGTATTGCGGCAATCTCGTCCTTGCCCATCAAAGCTTCGAACTTTTTAATCCCGATTTCTATTAGGCCCATATCCATCTTTTTTATCTTTTTTGAATCCCTCACAGTATCAGAATAGACAACATCAGGACTATGGAACGCCATCCTAGCAGAATCGCGCACCTCGTTCTCTAATGGGCGCTTCGCGTAAACCACTGTAGAATAAGAGACTAGGTCAGATAACTTTTTTAGATCTTCCAAATCAGCACCAATTATATTGTTCGTTACCCTTTTTATATTGTGAGACTTACTACGTTTATTCAACGGGACGCCATGTTGGCTCTTATGCAAATCTCTCTGTAGACCTTGATTTCTGAATCTTGGCAACCCATCTTCCTCATCTCATGTTCAACTCGATCATCAAGTATCCTTGTCGCTGCAGATAGGCTTTCCATTATTCCATCGCTTGAGAAGTGCCTCTCATCAAAGTCAATGAATGACTCAGTGGCGACTAGATACCTGCTCTCATTTGCTCTGCTCATTTTATACAGATCTATCTTGAAAAGGCCGTCAGGGCTCTCTTTGGATCCCTCCATTAATCCTTCTATCTTCCACACCTTTCCATTGTCGAGTAGCGACTTTAATTTTGTTGAGCCGTCACGAAGTTCGTATGCAAAGCCGTTGCTTATCTTATGGTTTTTGTCAGCATGCTTGAAGTTGTTGTGCATTATGTCATCTCTGGGTATCAAAAATCGGAAAAAAATTCCTCCTTTTTAGCTAATCTGTAAGATTCACTGGGTATTTATACGTTAGCAAGTGTTTTGTTTGGTAAGGACTACATCTGTGAAAGTTTTTGCTGGATTGCTTCTATTATTTCTTGTATGGCGTGATCAGTAACTTTGGCATTGGACGGAGTCTCTGAGGGATTATGCACCAATACCCCTCGCTCTCCCACAAACCTAAAGCCGCCGCCCGCAGCAACCATCTCGTCTAGCTTCTTGTTGGGAACGCGAAAGACATTGCCCTTAAGCTTGAAGTAGTAATCATTGTCGGTGTCGATGCCGTATAGATGTATTATTCCCTCAGAAGTAGAACTTACCAGGTAACCCAAAGGCCCGTAAGGAGTTTTTAGAAGTTCGGTGAAATCAGACAGGAGCTCTTTCATTATTTCCCTTTCCTGCTCTTTTTTCTTATGGTGTTCAGCCGCATTTTGATTTTGATGCCTTAGCACTTTGTCTTCAATGTCACCTAAATGTTGCGCAAGGGATTCTTTCTCGCTCGCCCTTACTTCCATCAGGTTATTCTCAAGCACCTTTATCTTCTTTATCAGTGGTTCGTTTTCTATATTGCGATATAGATCGGCTACAGGATTGGTTATTGGAGCGGTTTCTGGATACATTGAACCATCGAAAAGTATGCGTAGGATATCTCAGGCAAATCTATATCTGCTTGAGTTCTTTTCTTGCCTTGTCAAGCTCTTTTTGCGCCTTCTGCATGTGCGTTATCACAACGTCTAGGTTCTCGATCAGTCCGGATCCGAAATCTGTGCTGGTCTTTTTTCCTATGCTTCTTGCTATGGCAGTTACGCTCTTTTGGTGCTTGATTAGGTCCTTTGCCATCTTGTCAAACATCTTGTAATCGCTAATCAGCTCGTTCTTTTTCGGTGTCTTGCTCTTTCCCATTCTATCACAGCGTATTGGGCACTTTTAATTTAAATACCTAACTTGAAGTGGGATTGGGGTTGCAGGGATTTGAACCCTGACTTGCTGGTGGCACCTATTCGACCGTTTGCTATTCATTAATCATAGCTCCAAATTCAAGTCATCGCATTTCGCTCCTGTTTTTCTAAATATCTGGAGCCAGCCGCGCTGCCAGGTTACGCAACAACCCCGCTCTATTCTCATTAGATAACAAGATATTTATTTTAGCTTATGTTTTAGTAGAGTGGTTTGATGGGAAGGGTAGTCTATAAGGACCCGTGGATCACGATAAGGGAGGAGCGTGCCGTTGTGAGGGGTAAAAACATAGTTGTGCACAAATATTTGCGCAAGGATGTAGTAGTCATATTGCCAATAACTAAGAACGGGAATTTTTTAATCGAGAAACAATACAGACATGGCCTGGGCAAGTGGTTGATTGAGTTCCCTGCAGGCACAATTGAAAAAGGCGAGAGCGCGATTTCCACAGCAAAGAGAGAGTTGGAGGAGGAAACGGGTTTTACTGCAAGCAAGATTACTTTCATGTTTAAACAATACGAGTCCCCGGCAGTCGGAAAGACGACTTTCAACTATTATTTTGCAACAGGGCTCAAGAAGGGAGGGAAAAGGCATTTTGACAATTCAGAGATGATAGAACTAACGGAGGTTGCCCCAAAAACATTTGACATAATGGTGAGGGATAATAGAATAAAAGACCATAAGACAATATCCGCCTATCTCTACTATAAGGCATTCTTTGCCAAGAAGTGACTTCATGATAAAATGCATACTTTTCGATCT
>JBOGSA010000029.1:0-5149 GCA_050749785.1 Candidatus Micrarchaeales archaeon
GTTAATATGACTGCAATAACAATCAAACTAGTGGAGAAAAAAGCTATGCGCTAAATAGAGTAGTTTGCCATCGAAGCTACACCAGCCCTTAAGCTTTATGTCCATTACCTCCAACCAAGATGGTATCGATGCCAATATGCCCTGATGGTAAAGGGGCTTCTAATTATCTGCGGTTCGCTCTCATCCCACCGCTAAAGCATGTGGAATTTCCCGCTCACTCGGTTAAATCTAGTCCGAAAAGACTATCTATGCTATCTGCTGCAAATCCACCAACCATAACCGACAAATCGTCAATGCCATTCATCAAATCCGCTGAGGCCTTCACAAGTTTCTTTGCGCCCTCAATGGTGGAGGCGTCGCCTTTTAGTGAGAAAAGTTTTTGCTTTGGGCAAAAGCGACAAGACGCCCTTCAAAACCTTATCCTCTCTATCAGTGATGACAACAATTGCACCCTCCTCTAAAAGATAGTTCGCTGTAGCAGCGCCAAGGCCCTTGCTGGCGCCGACGAGAAGTATTCGTCTGTTGCTAAGTCTCATAATTTATTAGGCGCAAGCCAATTTATTAAATTAACGCTCCATAGCAATATTGGATTGCATGGGCAGAAGGATAGAGAAGGACTCGCTGGGCGAAGTGGGAGTTGACTCATCTGCATATTATGGCGCAAGTACGCAACGCGCGATGGACAACTTTCAGGTGTCTGGGCTGCGCATCCAGAAGGAGTTCATCCATTCATATGCCCTTATCAAGAAGGCTGCTGCGTTTTCGAATATGTCCGAAGGAATTCTCGATAAGAGGATTGGGAATGCCATAACAGCCGCTTGCGATGATGTCGCCGCTGGCAAGCTTGATGAGCAGTTTGTGGTCGACGTGTTCCAGGCCGGCGCAGGAACGAGCACGAATATGAACCTCAACGAGGTAATTGCAAACAGGGCGATAGAAAGAATTGGCGGCAAACTCGGAGATTACAGAATTGTGCATCCCAACGACCATGTCAATATGTCGCAATCCACGAATGACACGTTCCATACCGCAATGCATATCTGCACATCCATAGCAATAAATCACAAACTTATCCCGGCGCTCTCTAGGCTGCAGACGTCGTTGCAGTCGAAATCTTCTGAATTCAAAGCTGTCTTGAAGGTGGGCAGGACGCATCTGCAAGACGCGGTTCCGATAACCCTTGGCCAGGAATTCTCAGGCTACGCCTATTCCGTTCACGTTGTGATAGAAAGGCTATTGCTTGCCTTAGATGAGATATCATACATACCGATCGGCGGTACCGCACTGGGCACTGGGATAAATACCACCCCTAGATACAGGAAGGAGGTGATAAAGAGGATAAACTTGCTGACAAAGCTCAGGTTCAAGCCGTCGCAAAACCTGTTCTTTGAGATGCAGGACCAGGCATCTGAGGCTTTCGTGAGCGCTTCGCTTAGGAATGCAGCGCTTAGCCTCATGAAGATTGCAAATGACTTTCGACTGCTCAGCTCTGGGCCGCAAACAGGCCTTGGAGACATAACATTGCCCGCGGTTCAGCCGGGCTCGTCTATTATGCCAGGAAAGGTGAACCCGAGCATGGCAGAGATGCTCAACATGGTCTGCCTTGATGTGATTGGAAGCGATGCAACAGTGAGCGCCGCCGCGCAGAACGGGCAGTTGGAGCTGAATGTTTTCATGCCGATAGTCGCCTACAAGTTGCTTTATTCGATAGAGATACTCTCCAACGGCATAGATGCGTTCACCAAGAGGTGCGTGAGTGGTGTAAAGGCAAACAGGGCGCTGCTTCTGAGGCGTTTTGATGAAAGCTCCGAGATAGCAACGTTGCTTGCCCCAGAGCTCGGGTATGAGAGGGTAGCTGAGATAGTCAAGGAATCTCTTAGGAGTGGGAAGTCCATTAGGGTAATAGTGCTCTCCAAAGGCCTCATTGACAAAAAGAGGCTTGAGGAGCTGCTAGATCCATCCAACGCATCAAAGCCGAACCTTATGGCAAAAAAGTAGCTACTCTAGCAGCCTATGCTCGGCCCTGCCTATTGCCTTCAATGCGCCCTTCAGCTTGCCCTTTACTGCTGGCACCTTCCTTGTCGTGAGCACAAGGGCGCCGCTAGCACTCCTAGCGATTATATTCACCATCCATCTTTTATCGTTCTGTTTAGGATAGTCCGTACGATAGTGCGCGCACCTGCTCTCTTTTCGCATCAGCGCGCTTTGCAAAACGGCCTCGCAGATCTCAAACATCTTCTGCGTCTCCAGTGCGACCCTTAGATCGATGTTGCCTCTTATCCCGCCGCGCACACGGACCTCTTTGAATTCTTTTTTCAATCCATTAAGTTTCTCAACACCCAACTTGAGCATCTTTGAATTCCTAGATATCCCGGCATATTTCCACATCGTTTCCTGCAGCCGCTTTCTTATCCCAATCGCGTCCCTGCCCTTTCCATTAAGAAATTTGAAGATTGAGTTTATCTGTGTATCAATTTTGTCCTTGTTAATTGAAACTGTTTTATTTTTCTTTGCGAAGTTCGCCGCTTGCCCTCCGACGATCTTTCCAAAGACCATCGTTTCGAGCAGGCTGTTGCCTCCCAGCCTATTTGCACCATGTATCTGCCCGACAGTCTCGCCAACCGCATAGAGCCCCTTTATGCTTGTGGCGCCCTTTAGCGATACGTCGACTCCGCCCATTGTATAGTGCGCAGTTGGCGCGACCTCCATTCTCTGCTTTGAGATGTCTATTCCAACCAGATCCTTGAACTGCTTATACATCTTGGGCAGCCGGTCTAGTATCTTTTCCTTGGGCATGCTTGTTATATCGAGCCAAACGCCCCCATGGGGGGTACCATTTCCCTTCATTATTTCAGAGTAAATCGCACGCGCAACCACGTCCCTTGGTCCGAGCTCCATTCTGCTAGGGTAATATTTTTTCATGAAGCGCTCGCCTTTTGCGTTGAGCAGTATCCCTCCCTCACCCCTTACAGCCTCAGTAACTAGCGTGCCCTGTGCGCCCTTTGGATATACCATCCCCGTCGGGTGAAATTGCACCATCTCCATATCCACAAGATCAACGCCGATGTCAAAGGCGAGAGCCGCGCCATCTCCATGATTCTCATAACCTCTTGACGAACTGCGCGTATAAACTTTTGAGTACCCCCCTGCCGCAATCACCACCGACTTGGCGCTAAAGACAATGATCTCGCCATTCGCAAAATCAATTCCAATTGCGCCGCCTATCCTGTCGGCATTTTTTATCAAAGAGCAGATGAAGATGTTGCTGAGAAACCTTATTCTCCTTTTCTCTACTTGGTTTACTAGCACCCTCATTATCTCCTTGCCTGTTTGGTCCCCGTAGAAGCATGTCCGGCGATAGGTGTGCGCACCGAAGAACCTTTGCGTCAGGACGCCGTTCTTCTCCCTGTGGAATCGCGCCCCCCACTTAACAAGCTCGTTTACCGCATCTGGAGCATTCCTGCACAGCGTTGTGACCTGCCTGTAGTCAGCGATGCGCCCTCCCTCCTTGAGGGTATCGGCTGCGTGTATCTCCCAGGTGTCATTGGGATCCATGGTCCCGAGCGCCGCATTGATGCCGCCAGTAGCAAGAACAGTGTGGGCATCCCCTTTTGCACACTTGCCTATTATGATCAGCTCCTTTGTGCCCTTGTCATGAGCTTCTATGGCAGTTCTCAATCCTGCGGCACCGGAACCGATGATAAGCAAGTCGCATTTTACAAGTCTGTAGGATTGCATACTTTTGAATTGTCATAGCAGATTTAAATTGCTTCTTATCACTCTCGGCGCGCACTTGTGGAGGGTTTGTGACATACTCCCACCCCTGAAGGGTGTGGGCTTCTTGGTTCAACGAATTACCCATTGGTATCTCCCCAAGCGTTACTTCCCGCATGCCCTGCGGTAGTTGCTTTGTGCAATATGTTTATGCTTGCATTTATGTCCCTATCGGTAACAGAACCGCAGTTGTCGCAGGAATATGTCCTGATGTTCAGGGGCATATCCTGTCTGTTACCGCAGACATGACAGGTCTTTGTGGTGTTCCGTGCATCAACAAATATGACTTGACAACCAGCATTTTCAGCTTTGTATGTCAGCATATTCGCAAAGGAACCCCAACCTGCGTCATTTATCTGTTTTCCATATTGTTTTTCTGCCATTGACTGTGCCTGCAATTTCTCCAATCCTATCAGAGAGTATGCGTTCACTAACTGCAAAGATGTCTTGTGCAAGAAATCCAATCTCGCATTTTGGATTTTTTCATAAACATTTGATACCTTTCTCTTTGCCCTGAATCTGTTTTTGCTCCCTTTCTCTTTTGAGGATAATTGTTTTTGCCTCAATGCAAGCAAATCTTCATACTTCTTCAGATGACGAGGATTACTTATTTTTGTTCCATTTGATATAGTCACAAATGTCTTCAGTCCCAGGTCGATTCCAGCCTGCTCTTTATTATTTGAAACAAAAGGTTTGGCTTTCTGTTCAACAATGAACACGGCAAACCATTTACCAGAAGATTCCCTTTTCAGTGTGAGCGTCTTGATATTACCTTCGATTGGTCTGTGAAGTTTGATGTTCACTTCTCCAAATGGAGTAACACTGAGCTTCTTTCCATTTACCGAAAATCCAGATTGTGGATAGTAGATTGATTTTGCCCTATCAATGTTCTTGAAGCGTGGGAATCCTGCCTTCTTTCCTTTCTTACGAAGGATGAAGCATCTGAGAAGAGATTTGTGCAATCTATGGGAAACTTCCTGTGCGGATTGCGAATATAGTCCCTTGTTCTTTGTTTCAGATTGCATCTGGGATTTTGTGGGAAACTTTCCTATTCTGTTGTATGTGTTTATTGAATATTCTAAGAGGCAATTCCAGAGCGTCTTTGAGACGTATCGGTGCATATCAAGTGCCTGTGTCTGCACCTTTGTCGGATACAATCTAAATTTATATGCTCTTTTCATTGCATTCCCTTCTGCTCTGCGATATATTTCTCAATGGTCTTGTCAGAAATATGACCATGAGTTGAAACAAAATAACGTCTCGACCACAGTGTTGGAAGCCGTGTCTTTAGTTCCTTGAATTCATTTCGCAACTGATGTGAGGTATAACCTTTTATATTGCCGATGATTTTATTTGGGGTTAGTATAGGGTTTCC
>JBOGSA010000030.1:0-9921 GCA_050749785.1 Candidatus Micrarchaeales archaeon
GGCGACACGCTTAGAAGCAGGCTTTTGAAAATGCAGAGAAGAGAAATGAAGGTGACCGATATTGTTTACAATATTCACAGATACATGAACCACAATGTATCTGTTTTCATAGGATTTCTACAGAGCCTAAAAAGTCGTACTTTCTAAACAAAGCTTATAACGAACGTATCCTGTTTACAAACCGCTTTGAAAATAAACGAAAACTGACAAATCATTATAAACCATAAAAATCAAAGCGCTACCATGGCAGAAGGCGATATTACTGATATTAATCCTGATTCTACTGGTCTAGATTCTGAGAATAAAATCACGGCTGAGGAGGAACAGGCCCCAGCCGCTGTATCCCAGCAAGGGGAATATCCCGAGGATAAACCTACCTTCGTTGTTCAGAAACCAAACTATACCCTCCCAATACTCGTTATCGCAGCGGTAATTATAGGTATCATCGTACTTCTACATTTCTTCAATCCTTTTCAGGGGAAGGGTACCCAAACTGCGAATTTAGGGGCCCAAAACGCACCACCTGTGATCATTTTCAATTCTTCTCGTGCATCTGCTCTTAATGTCAGCCTAAGCTACATTGTCAGACCCAAGGCAAGCGGTGCCTCGATAAATGCGACCAAATCTACGATCAATTGGGGCGATGGAGACATCACCACCCTTATGATGACAAAACATACCTATTCAAAATATCAAAATTATACTATCGTAATAACCGCATATGATACGTATGGCAACAAAAATACAACGACCACAAGTCTCCAGCTTCATCAGCAGGCGTCTCACGATACTACTCCTCCTTACATAAACATCAATGTAAATGTTACCGGCCTTACGGCAAAGGTTAGAGGGATTGCAAACCCATACCCTAGCCAAGAAGTTTCAGGTGCGAAAATAACCCAACTGCTGATAAACTGGGACGATGGCAATCTGACAAATGGCTTCACGCAGTATACACATACCTATTCAGGATCAGGCAGCTATGATATTGTTGTGACAGCGATTGATTCCTTTGGAAACCGCAACACAGCAAACAAAACTATCTATGTTTCCGGGCCGGCAGGTACCGTGCAGTACAGCGGTCTGTGCCCTAGCATACCTCCAACAATAATCATGAATCAACCTAAAATAGACGGGTATTCGGTTGATGCAAGCGGCTCAGTAGGACCCTCTATAATAGGCGGAACGATAAACTGGGGCGACGGCAATACCACATTGCTCTCGGAATATACCCATACATATGCAGGGCCTGGGCAATACAGAGTCTCAATTACAGTGTATGATCAGTGCAACACGAAAGCAAACTATCAGGCAACAGTAAATATCGCACTTAATTCAAGCAGGCCGGTGGTGCTGTTGAACCCTCCAAATGTTACCGAGTACAAAGTGGATATTAGCGGCAATGTAATCTCCGAAGCTAGGGGCTCAAACATTGACTGGAGCAGAACAACGATAAACTGGGGGGACGGAACAGTAACTCCATTTTCAATATACACTCACAATTATACCCAACCTAGCATTTACACCATCGCAGTTACTACCGTCGATACATTGGGCAACAAGAACGTTTCATTTATCACAGTAAGAGTTCCTAACTTGCCAAACGACTTCCAGATAACTCCTAACCCTCTTAATGTAATTCACATAGGGCAGAACGTAAGCTCGGGGATCTTCAATGTTTTCCTTACCAACATAACAGCTCCGGACCAAAACGGCAATAGCGATGCAGTGCTTGCAATATACTCAAAGAACAGCCTTGTAGAGCAGGCAAAAATAGCGCCACTTTCCACACTGGCGCTTAACATCTCTGACAAGACGCTCTGGATATATATCGGCCATACATTTACAGGGGTGGCGGCGCAGAACTGGACAGAGATAGAACTGCTAACAAATTGAAAAGAAACGAACGATGACAAACGTTTATAAATCAGAAATGCGTTTTATTATCATGGGAAGTGGAATGGCGCCCAGACCGACCAAATTTGTGGTACAGCTTAGCCTTATTCTATCGGTTATCTTTCTTATCTCTACAATAGCCTCATTAAACGCAGATCAAAATGGGGCATCAGGGCCTCTGATAACCGTTGGCTCTATAAACGCCAATGGCAATCAGGTCAGCGTCGGAGGTTCGGTTCTTGCACAGTCTAGTGCAGTAACTACACTAACATGGAACTGGGGCGACGGCCAGATAACTACCGGCAGCTTTCCACAGACTCATACTTACGGCGGTGCAAGCTCCTATACTCTAATAATAACTGCACAAGATTCATCTGGCAACACGGGCACTGCAACCGCGCAGATTAATGTTTATCCTAATGCTGAATCAGGCCAGTTGTCAAGCGCATCTCCAGAGATCGCTGTCGATACCCCAAAGGTTGCGAGCGATGGTGAGACTGTCACGGTTGGCGGTTTTGCAGGCGCTGCTGCAGGAGGGGAATCAATCAGCACAATAAACTGGAACTGGGGCGACGGAACCACATCAAGCGGCAACTTCCCGCAGACCCATGTTTACACAAATCAAGGTTCGCATCAGATATCGATAACTGCAACTGACAACAACGGAAACGCAGGAACAATAACAACATCCGCAAGCACATTCACTAGCAGCACTACAACACCTCCGATAATTCCATTGATAAGCGCAAAAGATCAGGTCAGCGGTCTAACCGTCTCACTCACCGGCACCATAAAGGCCCAGGCGGAGGGGGCACAGATCGACTGGAGCAGATCCACCATCGGCTGGGGCGACGGCACAAATACCGGCTTCACAACGTTCTCTCACACATACACAAAATACCAGGCATATACAATACAGCTTAACGTCTACGATACACTAAACAACTACGCCAGCCAGCAGATACAGCTAAATCTGCTGCCGTCTTCAACACCTGGAGGAAATTCTCCATCGAACCTTGCGCCGATTATTAATGTAAACATAGTGCAGAACGGGCTCAATGTTAGGATGACAGGCTCTGCAGTTCCAAACCCTAATGTTCAGGGCGCAAGCGTAGTTCAGCTTCTGATCGACTGGGGAGACGGCCAGGTAACAAACGGCTTCACGCAGTACACCCACACATACAGCTCTGCAGACGACTACCCTATACAGATTACCGCTATAGATTCTTTCGGCAACAAAGCAACAATTCAACAGAGCCTTTCTGTATCTCCGGGAATAGTCACACCAGGAGCGGGCGGAACATCCAGCGGACCGAGCAGTGGCGGAGCGCAGTGCACAGGAAACCCGACATTCACGCTTAATCAGCCAACAGTCCAAGGCCTCTCTGTAACTGTTAGCGGCAATCTTGGCTCAACTGTAACTGGCGGAACGATAAACTGGGGCGACGGCACAAACACACCGATGGCTCAATACACGCATTCTTATGCGGCAATAAACACTTACCCTATAACAGTAACTGTTACTGATGCGTGCGGCAATTCACAATCCGAAACAGCCCAGGCCACCACTTCTGCTGTAACCTCTTCACCAACAATAACTGCAACCGCAACTGTAAGCGGTTATAGTGTCGATGTTTCTGGAACGCTTACTCCTTCAGCAGGAGCCGCAATAGATTATACAAAGTCGACGATCAACTGGGGTGATGGTCAGACAACGCCTGTTACCCAATACACTCATACTTATCCGAGCACGACACAAAACAGCGCCCCGATAACAATCGTGGTCACAGCAATTGATACTCATGGCAACTCAATTACAAAATCACTTTCAGTCACAGTGCCAAATACACAGAGCACATCTCCAGGTACTACAGCGTGCCCTGCATCTTCTACACCTACAATAACACTCAATCAGCCAAGCGTAAATGGAATGCAGGTGACGGTAAGCGGAACAGTCGGCGCTACAGTCACGAGCGGAACAATCAACTGGGGCGATGGGGAGACGACACCCATCTCGCAATACACCCACACATATACTTCAGCGCAGACTTATCCAATAACGGTCACAGTGTTTGACTCCTGCGGCGACAACAACGTTGCCGAGCAGTCAGTATCGTTTGTATCTGGAGTCGCTTCACCACCAATAATATCAGTCACTGCATCGGTAGCTGGTAGGGTAGTGACTCTTTCTGGTACGTTGAAAGCATCACCTCAAAGCGACGCGCAGCTTGATCCATCGCACACAACTGTTGACTGGGGAGACCACGTGATAACTAATTACCCTACATATCAGCACACATATTCTGATGACGGGACATTCAACATAATAATAATTGCGCAGGATACTCATGGCAACATGAATACCCAGGAGCTTACCGTAAATGTGGGTAGTGTGCCTACGGTCTCAGTTACATAGAAAGAGTTTACAGTAGCGCACAGACCATTCTTTAATGCTGGAATTCCCCACTGCTTGCGGTGGGGGATGCGCTGGATATAAATATTTTATTGCTCCATCCTTCACAAACAGATTGCATTCGGAATGAGTGTTCAAATAAAGAGTTTCCCTGCAAGGTGCGTATCTGTTCGCCATATCTTGCACCAAAAGGTCTCCTTTGGAGATGGTCTTGAGATGCCCCATCGCTTGCGATGTTGGGTGGTTCACATTTTAGACTAGCGTAGCTAGTATTCCATCTACAATTCCCTTCACTCCCACTCCTCCTGTCGCCCTCACTGCGATTCTGTGGCTTAGGACTGGTTTTGCTAGGAACTTTATGTCATCTTTTGTAACCTCCTTTCTGCCCTCAATGAGCGCCTTGGCCTTTCCGCACATCATAAGAGCAATGTCTGCCCTAGGGCTCGCGCCCATCACAACATGGATGTCGGTCCTTGTGGCGTTGACTATATCTGTTATGTAAGTAGCGACGTTATCTGGCAGCACTATCTGCTTTGCCTGCATCTGGTAATCGATAATGTCTTGAGTGCTAAGCACCTTGTTGACTATGCTCTTCTCCTCTCTCTCCTTTATCCTGAGCATCTCCTTCTCCTCCTGTTCGCTTGGGTAGTCGATGTCTATCTTCATTATGAACCTGTCGGCAAGAACCTTCGGAAGCGGCTCAGTTCCCTCAATTCTCAGTGGGTTCTGTGTCGCAAAAGCTGTGAACGGCTTTGGCAGCTGTATGTCCACTCCGCCAGCGGTTACCTGCCTCTCCTCCAAAGTTTCAAGGAGCGCGCTCATCGTTTTGGGTGCTGACCTGTTAAGCTCGTCGATGAGAAGTATGTTGGTGAATATTGGCCCTTTCTTGAATGCAGGCGTGTTGTTGTCGTCAAGGTATGTGTATCCCACAATGTCCTTTGGCTCAAGATCCGGCGTTCCTTGTATCCTCTTGAACTCAGCTTGGATCGTGTCCGCTAGCGCCTTTGTCATGGTGGTCTTTGCAACTCCAGGAACTCCCTCCAAGAGCGCGTGGCCATTGGCAAGGATTGCTATGAAAAGGAGCTCGATTGTATCCTCTTTGCCAGCGATGTGCTTTTTCATCTCCGTAAGCGTCTTAGAATATGCCTCTTTTGCCTCCAAATGATAACCGATAATAGTTAGCAGGGAAAGCTTTAATAATTGCGTTTACCTATCTATCAAAAGGTGTAGTAATGATAGGAAAAGAGCACATTTCAGGCAATCCCGTAACGGTAGCAGAGTCTTTGGAGACACTCGAAGAGCGCAAGAAGGCAGGGGAGCTTGGATACGAGCAGCAAATAGCTTACGATCATGCAAAGAAGTTTGCCTCCATGAGCGCAGACAAGGCACGCAAGTTCACAGAGGACCTCTCAGAGACCGGGATAAGCAAGAAGGCAATGATAAAAGTGATAGACGTCATGCCGCAAAACGAGGTCCAGCTCAGGAATGTTTTGCTAATTGAGAAAAAGACGATCGAGGCGGACGTAATAAAGAGCGTTCTCGACGTAATTGCTAAGTACAAGGGGAAGTAAGTTCAGCGTTTTTGGGGTTATTGATGTGGAATTGGAGCGAAAAGAGGAGCTGGAAGAGCATGCGGTTGTCCTCGATTACCTGCCGACAGGCAAGTCAGGCGCAGCAAAGTCTGAGCCCACAGTCATACTTTTAGGGGAGAACAAGTTCACACTTCTTGAGGCAGCTCCAAAGCCCGGTTCGATAATAAAGGTTGGCGACAGGGTTTACATAGGCAAGGCAGAGAGGGACAAGATAGCGCTCATAAAGTTGAGATTGACTTACAACGAACTCACCGAAGGGGCAAGGAACGAACTTCCAAAGGCAGTTTCGCAGATGGTGAAGGGAAACGAGGCAAAGTTCGTGGACGTTTTCAACAGGGCAGGGCCAATAAACATAAGGGAGCACTCGCTTGAATTGCTTCCAGGAGTCGGAAAAAAGCACCTGCTTGCGATAATAAAGGCAAGGGAGGAAAAGAAGTTCGAGAGTTTCCACGACATCTCAGAGCGTGTGCCGCTTCTTCAAGATCCAGTAAAGCTCCTAACAGACAGAATAATCGTCGAACTCAAAGGCGAGAGCAGATTCTATCTTCTCACAAGGCCTTACGGCAAGCCGCATTTCTAATCCGAGAAAAAGGCACTTGGGCTGCATATCTTGATGCCTCTGAAACCATCCAAATCTTTTAGCGCTCTGTCCCCTGTTATTATGCAATCTACTTTGCCCTCTAGTGCCGCTTCAATAATCATATTATCTGAAGGATCAGCCTTGACTGCATAAACTTTGATTGTTGGTTTTACAAAAATTGCGAGCTTCAAGATTATGGCCTTATCTTATCCTTCTCAATCTTTGTGAAGCCGAACTTCGGATAATTCAATACCCGCGCAAATTCGATGAATTGCTCATATGAGATTACAAGGATAAGTTCGCCTGAAGTCACTTTATTAAAAATTTGTCTCGACTTCCCCTGCCAGCCTATTGCCGAGATAAGTATATTTGTGTCAAGCACTATCTTTTTCTTGCCCATTTAACAGCCCTGGATACATCCCTATGTTTAACTCCTTTCTTCTTCAGATGTACACCCAGACCTTCAGAGAGTAATTCAAATTCCATTTTAACCTTAGGTATATTCACTCTTTTAAATACAACACCATCACGTATTTCTACGGCAATAAATCTATCACTTGCCTTAAAGCCCTCGTTTTTCCTTATTTTGGTCGGCACCACTAATTGTCCCTTGTCCGACATCTTAACCAATTCCTCCATGTTTAACTGTTGAACAATTAAACTATTTAATTCTTTGCATTAAAATATGGCCCCTATGACGTATAAGTACGATCCCAAAACTGACCTTTTGTTGCTTACACCTAAAGCAGATAAGCTGGATTTTGGAAAACGAGAAAGAAGCTCATTATTCACCACAATAAAGCTGGCATTCCCCTAGAAATAGAGGTACTAAATACAAGCAAAATATTCAAACACGTTAAAAGGAGAGAAACAGGTATCATCAAAGATATAATTACTTTCCAGGCTTTTCAAGGTGCCTTTGGGGCACTATTATCTTCCTTATTGTAGATTTAGAAACAGGAATCCTGACGACATAGGCGCCTCCCCTCTTCTCAATTATCTTGCCGATCTTCCCCCTGTATCTTGGATGGGGTATATCCGGGAAGCTTCCCTTCGGAACTATCGCCACCATATCGCCTACCTTAAAGTTCTTGATCAGCTTGGTCAGGCCTAGCTTTCCGGGTTGGTGATGCCTTGCTAAATGCCTTGTCCTTCCAATAAATAGTCCGTGCGACCTTGGTGCCATATGCTCACAGTGCTAAATTCAGTATTTATAAACCTTTAATATATATAAAGCTATCCTGACTATATAAAGTGATTGAATGGCAAAGAGCGGCAAAGGTATATCACGTCCTGAATTTCGTGTTGAAAACATAGTTGCAAGCGCAGATCTCGGGATTGACCTTGACCTTTATGGGATAGCAAGGGCATCTACGGACATTGACTACGAGCCAGAGCAGTTCCCTGGGGCTATCTGCAAGATAAAAGAGCCCAAGGCAGCGCTTCTTTTGTTCAAGAACGGAAAAATAATTTGTACCGGTGCAAAGACTGAGGCGGACATCAGAAGGGCAATCGATCAGATAATAAAGATTGTCAAGGGACACACTATAACTTACAAGGAGGAAAAGCCGCCTAAGCTCCCGAAGGCGCCGAAGAAGTAACTAATTCTTTTTCTTGATGCGCGAGATTGCAAACTTGTACACTACGTATATCGCCAAACCAAATACTCCGATTGCCGTTAGCACAAGGTACGCGTTGTTTGATGCCAATCCATAATAGCCAAAGAGCATCAAAACAACGTCCCAGATAAGCGAACCGGCCACCGAGTAAAGCAAAAACGCGCTCTTCTTCATCTTTGCAAAGCCGGCGGGCAGGCTTATCAGCCCACGGACCACCGGTATTAGCCTTGCCATGAATACTGCGAACTTGCCGTTCCTTGCAAACCAGACATCGAAGTCATCTAGGCGCTGCTTGCTTATGTGAAACTTCTCTGCGTGCGCGTACACAACATCCTTGCCTAGGAAATAAGCAATGTAATAGTCGATAAATATTCCAACGATTCCTGCGACCACCACAACCCCAAGTGCGGGGAAAAAGGAGAGTGTGCCTTTTGCAGCGAATAATCCAATAAGCGGCAGCACTATCTCGCTAGGAATTGGCAAAGAGACATATTCGAGTGTCATCAGCACGAAGATCGCAATGTATCCGTAGCTTGTGACGAACGCGTTTATGCCGCTGTAAGTGTTAGTGAGGGCCCCGAGCGAGGACGAAATTATGCTAAACAATACCAGAAACATAATATCGCTTTGAATCTAAAGCTTTTAACCTGTTCGATATCACAACATCGTTAAAGTAGTCATATTGCGCAAAGTTATATATCAAAATGACCTCATTTGATATAGTGATATTATGGAAACGCTAGTTAGACTAGATGGAGCTGCAGAGTCAATTCTAAATGATTTGTTAAAACCTGGCTTCTACAAAACAAAATCAGAGGTAATAAGTGCAGGGATACTGGAACTTGGAAAGATGCACCTCTCAAATAGCGAATTTGAAGCAAGATTGATAGTTGCAAAGATCAATAGGATAGAAAAAAGAATAAAATCCGGCAAAATAAAACTTATCCCTCTTAGTGAAGTTATTAAAAAATTCGGGACAAAATAGATTATTAGGTAATTTGATGCACCTCTTAAAAACATTCGAAGCTACCAGTACGATAAGGCTCAGGCCGGACTCTTTTGACGACCTCTACCTGATCGAGAGAATAGTTGCGCCAGGTGACAATGTGGAATCAAAGAGCACAAGGAGGTTCAGGGCGAGTGAGAGCGATGTGGGTGTGCAGAAGGAAGTCATAGTTAAGATAAGCGTTGAGAAGGTGGAACTCGACAAAGGTGCGAGCATGCTCAGGTTCACAGGAAAAATCTTATGGGGAAGGCCGGAAGAGTTCATAAAGCTGCAGAGCTATCACACGATAAACATCGCGGTGGCAGACACAATCGACATACAGAAGATGGAGTGGAAGGATTACATACTCAAAAGAATAAAGCAGGCGGTGCACGATTCAAAGAAGCCAAGGTTAGGGGTAGTCGCAGTGGATGACGAGAAGGCAACGACCGCATACATCCGCGGATACGGCATCGAGATAATAACAGAACTATACAGCAAGCTGAGCAAAAGGATGAAGGAGAAGGACTACGGAGCGCAGAGAGAGAAATACTTCAATGAGATAATCGATGCGATAAAGAACATGAAGGTCGACATAGTCGCAGTTGCAGGACCAGGCTTCACGAAAGAGGACATCAAGAAGTACATAAACGACAAAGGCATCAAGATCGAGAAGCGACTTTTGTATATCCCAGCAAGCGATGCAGAAAGGGGAGGCATTCGCGAGGCGATGCAAAGCGATGCGATAACTTCGCTGCTTGCGCAGGAGCAAGTGAAAAGGGAATTCGAACTGCTAAACAAGTTTCTTGCCGGGCTCAAGCTCGGATCATCCTATT
>JBOGSA010000031.1:0-9334 GCA_050749785.1 Candidatus Micrarchaeales archaeon
CAAGAAGCGCTACAAGGAACAAATATGCGTCTATCAGCAGGCCGCTGTAAAATCCCAGAGCAAAGAACGTCTCCATCAACACGGTGATTGCAAAAACCCAAAGTCCAAGGCTCCAAAACAGCCTGCTGTTTCCGCCCTTCTTTTTGTAACTGATAGTCATCAGTACTGATAGACCCAAGGTGAGCACAAAGGTAAGAAGTGTTGCAGCCAGAACCGCAAGTTGGTCGCTTTGCATGCGAGTATATCGAGCCTTAAATCTAAAAATACTTTTGGGATACGAAACCTCGACCAAAGTTTAAATATCCCCTAAATAATGTATAAATAGGGTATTTTATGAAAACAATCGTGTACGGAACCAAACATCCCTACTCCCCAAATGACAGATACATTATGGTGGAAAAGGAGACTCACAAACCATATATGTGCGCAAACAATCTGGAACATGCAAAAAGAGAGGTAAAGGACTATCTATATGCAAACCACGAGCGCTGGAGAAACCTGATGCTGCTCGCCAACCTTGGATTTGAGAAAGGGCTGATAGTAAGTACGAGAAGCGGTCTTTATGTTTATGACGAGTTCACCTCACTTGCACTCAACTGTGAACCAACAAAGTTCAAGATACTGGGAAGGATAGCCCTCAAGTACGGATTCCGCAACCTTGGAGTAGCGCTTGGGGATATAATCCACGAAAGAGGCTATTTCACATCGCCGGAATATCTAAATGAAGTGCTAAAGGGGCACATAGAGCCGAAGATGAAGGCGTTCATAACAGAAAGGCGCAAGTAGTAAAAGTGTGATATTATGCAGTCAATGCAAAAATCCAAAAAATACGAACCCGTCAAAGAGGAGCAGACAGTCAGGACGCAGATCGAAAAACTTCTCAACACAAACCATGATGTGGACTTCTATTTCCAGAAATGGGTAAAGCACTTTATGGTTGACCACACAAAAAAGATGATCTCCTGGGACGTTACAGCATCGGACTACATCCTCTTTGCATTCAGGCTAAGCGACGATATCACTTTCATGATCGCAGAATGCGAACCTAAGTCTTCAAATGGCAAACTCATGAAAATACTACTTGAATACGGAATTCCTGATGTGCGCACGGCATTCGAGCAGATCGCATTCGACAACAATGGCTATGGCGTGATCGATCCAATTCTTATCTACAATGGCCATGTGGAAAAGCCCAAAGACACTCCACTTATGATGCACATAAGGGAAAAACGTGCATAAAAAAAACACGAAGGCAATATAAATCTTGTTGCCCTACTATGAACTCGTAATTAATAGTGGTTAGTTGAAAGCCGAAGAGATTTCATTTGCAATGGATGACATGTACCTATACGGCGCAGTTGTTGGCATGGTTCTAATGGTGGTATTGGGGCTTACCCCTTTTGCCGGGCCCATCATCTCTGGGTTTGTAGGCGGAGTTGTGGTAAGAGACAAAATCCGGGGGCTCAAGCTCGGACTTGTAATCGGCCTGCTCGGTTCCCTCATTGTTGATTTCATATTCGAGTCACTGTTTGATTCGGTTAGTATATCGATTACCTCCGTTAGCGCTTTGGGCACGATTCTTAGCCATGTGTTTAGTCTTGGCCAAAGTTTGGGGCCTTTATCTTTAGCGGTAATCGCAATAGTTCTTGCAGGACTCGGAGGTTTACTTGGCGGCGCAGTTTCAAGCAGAATAGCCAATGAGAGCTACAGGGAAGGCAAGGATAAAGAGAGGGACATCAAAATAATCACCCACCTAAAGTCCAAGTAGTCGCATCTTCGAGTACCTCCCTGTCTCCTCCCAATCAGGTAAATATAAAAGCTTAAAAAACAAAATACAGACGCATGCGATTTGAACTAAAGGCACCATACAAAACTTCGCCAGGGCAAAAAGAGGCAATCAAGGAGATAGTGAGCGGATTTGCCAAATTCCAAAAGCAGACCCTTCTTGGGATAACGGGCAGCGGAAAGACCTTTGTCATGGCAAATGTGATAGAGGAGCTGCAAAGGTCAACCCTGATACTTGCGCACAACAAGACACTTGCAGCGCAGCTCTACACCGAATTAAAGGAGCTCTTCCCGCACAATAGGGTTGAGTACTTCATCTCATATTACGATTACTACCAGCCAGAATCCTATCTGCCGACCACAGACACATACATTGAGAAGGACTCATCGGTCAATGAGCAGATAGAGAAGATGAGGCTGCATGCGGTCTCAAGTCTTGTGAGCAGAAACGATGTGATAATAGTCGCGAGCATCAGCTGCATCTTTGGTATCGGGAACCCTTCGGACTTTAGCAGCATGTCAGTCTCGCTCATGAAGGGTGCAAAGACCACGCGCCAGAAGCTGTTGCACCAGCTTGTTGAGATTCAGTACCAAAGAAGCGACCAGAGCCTAGAGCCGGGCAGGTTCAGGGTGAGAGGGGACACAATAGACATAGTCCCGGCATATGAGGACAACATAATACGCGTAGAACTCGAAGAGGGAACGATAAAGAGCATCAAGGAGATCGATTTTCTAACAGGAGACCAAATCTCTACAATCACAGACACAACAATATATCCGGCAAGGCAGTATGTGGTCCCCCCAGAAAAGCAGCAGGCAGCTTTGCAGACAATACAAAAAGAGCTCTGGGAGCAGATCCCAAAGCTTGCGCCGCTTGAGGCGCAAAGACTCCAGCAGAAGGTCAAGTACGACCTTGAGATGATAAAGGAGATGGGATATTGCAGCGGAATAGAGAACTACAGCAGGCATTTTGATGGCAGAAAGCCAGGAGAGCCGCCGTATGTTCTTATGGATTATTTTCCAGAGGACTTCTTGCTCATAATAGACGAGAGCCACCAGACGATCCCGCAGTCAAGGGCGATGTACAACGGAGACCACATGCGAAAGGAGAACTTGGTGAACTTCGGATTCAGGCTTCCGAGCGCATATGACAACAGGCCGCTAAAGTTCGAGGAGTTTGAAAAGAAGATGGGCACAACACTTTTCGTTTCCGCAACACCCGCAGAGTATGAACTCAAGCACAGTTCAAAGGAAATTGAGCTCATCACAAGGCCAACAGGACTTTTGGATCCGATAGTTGAGGTAAAATCCATTGAGGGCCAGATGAAGTATCTAATGGAAGAGGCAAGGCGCACGATTGAAAAGGGAAACAGGTCGCTGATAACAACGCTTACAAAAAAGATGGCAGAGGACTTAACGGACTACCTTGCCAAGGAGGGATTCAAGGTGAGATATCTGCACAGCGAGATAGCAAGCCTTGAGCGAATCGAACTTATCAGGCAGCTGCGCGCAAAGGAGTTTGACATCTTGGTCGGAATAAACCTTCTAAGGGAAGGACTTGATATCCCCGAGGTTGGAACGATTTTCATCCTTGATGCAGATAAGGAGGGATTCCTAAGGGACGCAAGAAGCCTGATACAGACTATAGGCAGGGCGGCAAGAAATGTTGACGGTCATGTGATACTATTTGCTGACAAGATGACCGACTCGATTAAAAACGCAATGGAAATAACAAGGCAAAGAAGAATTGCGCAAATGGAATACAATAAGAAATATCACATTACACCAAAGACAATCATCAAGAGCATAGAACAAAAGAAGGGAAAGATAACAGGCATAAAGCATCTGGGCAGATCGGATATCGAAAAGGAGCTTATCAATATGGATGCGAAGATGAAGAAGCTCGCGGAGAACATGGAGTTTGAGAAGGCAATAGAGCTCAGAGACCAAATAGAGGAGATGAAAAGATTAGCAGAAAGGGAGAGAAAATGAGAGATAGCATATTCGTAAAGGGAGCAAAGGAGCACAATCTAAAGAACATAGACGTTGAACTGCCAAGGAACAAGCTGATAGTTATAACCGGACTGTCAGGTTCAGGTAAGTCAACACTTGCATTCGACACAATCTATGCGGAGGGACAGAGGAGGTATGTTGAGAGTCTTTCCGCATATGCAAGGCAATTCATCGGACTTATGGACAAGCCCAATGTCGAGAGCATAGAAGGGCTTTCTCCTGCGATTAGCATCGAGCAAAAAACAACAAACAAGAATCCAAGATCGACAGTTGGAACGGTAACAGAGATCTACGATTACCTAAGGCTCCTTTACGCAAGAATTGGAGTTCATCACTGTCCTAAGTGCAATAGCTCAATTCGCCCGCAGAGCGCAGAGAACATAACCAGCATAATAATGACATCGCCAGGAAGGACGTCGGTATTCCTTGCACCGATAATAAGAGGGCAGAAGGGAACGCATGACGAGGTGATTGAGGACCTAAAGAAGCAGGGCTTCACTAAGATCAGAATCGACCAGAAGATTTATCCTACTGAATCAGTCAGGGGTGAAGTTAGGCTTGCAAGGTATGAGAAACACTGGATAGAGGCAGTGATTGACACAATAAAAATAGATGAAGAGGAGCGATCAAGGATTTCGGAAGCTGTAGAGCAAGCGCTTCTTGTCGGAAAGGGAAAGATGATAGTAATTGATAGGAAGGTGAGCAAGGATGAGAAGAGCGAAATCGAAAGATTCTCATCAGAGACCCCATACAGCACTTTCGGCGCATGTCCGAACCATCCCGAGATCGTGTTCGAAAGCCTAGAGCCCAGGATGTTCTCCTTCAACAGTCCATTTGGGGCATGTCCAACATGCCACGGCTTGGGAGAGATAACCGAAATATCAGTGGACCTTCTAATTCCGGACAGATCAAAGTCAATAATGGACGGGGCAATAGAGATCTATGGAAGGATGGATATTGCATGGAGAGCGCAGCAGATTGCAGTTGCAGGGAAAAAACACGGCTTTGATGTGTGGACTCCCATCGAGGACTTTTCGCAAAAGCAGCTCGATGTCCTGCTTTATGGTGACAAGGCGCCCCTCACCGGAAAATGGCTTTCAGGAAACTTCATGAAGATGAGCAAGGGGTTTGAGGGAGTAATACCCCAGACCATGAGGCTGTATCGCGAGACAAAGAGCGAGTGGAGAAAAGAGGAGATTGAAAAGTTCATGAAAGGTGAGCCGTGCAAGGCGTGCAACGGCAAGAGGCTGCAGGAGGTTGTATTGGCAGTGAAGATAGAAGGGAAGAGCATAATCGATGCGACCGATTTAAGCATCGAGCAATCAGTAGATTTCTTTTCATCACTCCCCTCAAAGTTGCCAAAGAAGGAGATGGAAATTGCAGCGCAGGTGCTAAAGGAGATAAACGAGAGGCTTGGGTTCCTAAAGAATGTGGGATTAGGGTACCTCTCCTTGTCAAGAAGCGCAAGGACGCTATCGGGTGGAGAGGCACAAAGAATCAGGCTTGCGACACAGATAGGAAGCAATCTGATGGGAGTGCTTTACATCCTAGACGAACCGAGTATCGGACTGCACCAAAGGGATAATGAGAAGTTGATTGCGACACTGCATAAGTTAAGGGACATAGGAAACACGCTCATAGTAGTAGAGCACGATTACGACACGATAGTCGCAGCCGACTATGTGGTAGATATAGGACCGGGAGCTGGAGTCCACGGAGGACACATAACAGCGCAGGGAACACCAAAAGAGATAATGGCAAACAAGAAGAGCCTCACCGGAAAATACCTCTCAGGTGAGCTAAAGATCGATATTCCAAAATCAAGGCGGGTATCAATAGAATACATAGAAATCACCGGGGCAAAGGAGAACAACCTCAAGAGCGTGAGCGTAAAGCTTCCGATCGGTGTGCTCTGTGGAATAACCGGTGTATCTGGATCAGGCAAGAGTACACTCATGAATCAGACAGTAATGCCGCTTCTAAAGAAAAAGTTCGGCGAGCAAACAGAGAATATAGGTAGGTATGCATCCTTCACCGTGCCAAAGATTGTAAGGAATGTGATTGTTATCGACCAAGACCCGATAGGCAAGACGCCAAGGAGCAATCCTGCAACTTATACAAAGCTCTTTGATGAGATCAGAAAACTATTTGCCTCAACCAGAGAGGCGCAGGTAAGGGGTTACAAGGAGGGCAGGTTCTCATTTAACGTAAAGGGAGGAAGGTGCGAGACATGTCAGGGTGACGGAGTCCTTAAGATTGAAATGAACTTTTTGCCGGATGTATATGTGGAATGCAGTGAGTGCCACGGAAAAAGGTACAATAAGGAGACCTTAGGAATCTTGTACAAGGGAAAGAACATAAAGGATGTTCTTGACATGGAGGTTGAAGAGGCATACGCTTTCTTTGAGAACCTGCCGCACCTGACAAGGAAGCTAAAGACTCTAGTCGAGGTAGGTCTTGGATATATCAAGTTAGGCCAGAGCGCCACGACCCTTTCGGGAGGAGAGAGTCAGAGGATAAAGATCGCAAAGGAACTCAGCAAGAACAAGCAGGGCCATGTGATATATATCCTAGATGAACCCACAACAGGACTTCACTTCGATGACACAAAAAGACTCATTGGAGTACTAAACGGCCTTGTGGAAAAGGGAAACAGCGTCTTTGTCATAGAACATAATCTAGATGTAGTAAAGAGCTGCGACTACCTAATCGACTTGGGTCCAGAAGGCGGAATGGCAGGTGGTGAGATAGTGGCTACAGGAACACCAGAGGAGATAATAAAGGTCAAGAACTCTTACACAGGAAAGTTCCTTAGTTCCATATTGAAATAGGTAAACAATGAAGGTAAACAAATGATAGAAATAAAAAAGCCATCAGATTTCAACTATCACCTAGTCCCTACAAATCCTGGAGTGTACCTCTTCAGGGACGAGGAGGACGAAATCCTGTACTGCGGCAAAGCAAAGAATCTAAGAAACAGAGTACATAGCTATTTTGTAAGCCCCGAAAACCTCGCGATAAAAACCAGACAGCTTGTATCAAGAATAAGGAAGGTTGATTGGATAGTAGTAAGAAATGAGGTGGAGGCACTTCTTCTGGAAAACAAACTGATAAAGCAACACTCACCAAAATACAACATCCAATTAAAGGACGCAAAGACATTCGCGTACATCGCATTTACCAAGGACAAGTTTCCAAGGATTCTAAGCAGTCGCAAGACAAGTTCAAAACTCGAGTCTTTCGGGCCGTACACCGATGGGACAATGAGAAAGGAGCTTCAAAAGCTGGTAGTCAACATCTTTAAAATAAGAACCTGCAGGACATTGCCAAGCAGAGCCTGTCTTAACTATCACATAGGCATCTGCACCGCACCGTGCATCAAGAATGTCACCGAGGAGGAATACAAAAAACAAGTTGAAAATGCAAGGGCATTCCTAAACGGGGGAATAAGGCAGACTGTGGATGCGCTAAAGAAGCAGATGAAGGGGGCATCCGCAGAAAAGAGGTACGAAAGGGCGCTTGAATACAGAAATCAGCTAACAAGCATTGACCTGTTGTCAAGAAAGCAGATTGTGGACAATGAGAGGGATTACGATCAGGACATCATCTCGTTTAGGAAAGTTGGCGAGAAGATGCTCATCGTGCAGATGGGGATCAGAAAGGGGGTGCTTTTGGGAAAGAAAGACTTCGAGGCAGAATATCAGGAGAACTTCGAGCAAGAGTTCCTAAGGGCATTCTATTCAGCAAACCAAATCCCAAGAGAGATAATACTCGGCAAGGCGTTTTGGTCAGACCAATCGGAGAAGGCAGCAATTGAATCTTATTTTGCAACTGTCAGGGGTGCAAAGGTAGAACTTACAGTCCCGATCAAAGGGGAAAAACTCGCACTGATTGAACTTGCAAACAAGAACATTGAGGTCAACATGGAATACGACAGCGCGCTCTTGGACCTAAAAGACACACTAAATCTTCCTTCATTGCCCCTGATAATCGAGTCCTTCGACATCTCAAACACGGGAGATGAACACATAGTATCTGGAATGGTGAGATTCGTGAACGCAAAGCCAGACAGGAGCGGATATCGCAAGTTCAAGATGAAGAGTGTAAGCAGTGCAAATGATTTTGCAAGCATGAGAGAGGTTGTCTACAGGAGATACAAGAGACTCTTAGAGGAGAAAGCCCAGATGCCGGACCTTGTCCTGATAGACGGGGGCAGCGAGCAGCTGGATTTTGCAAACCAGGCACTTCACTCTCTTGGCCTGAGCCTTCCAATAATCGGCCTTGCAAAGAAGTTCGAGGAGATCTATCTGCCGGATGAGCCGATTCCAAGAAGGTTTGATAAAAACGGCAAGATGATGCTGCTACTCAGAAAAATCAGGGACGCAACACACAACTTCTCACTCAACTACAACAGAAAACGCAGGCAGATGAAGATGCGCGAAGAGTTCAGGAATCCCAAGGGATAGATGAAAAAGGCATACGGGGCTGTTTCCCAAGGGCTAAAACTTTATGCTGCAAGGGATTCTGAGGCATCTGGAATACAAGAGGTTATCAACTGAAGATACTTACTTGTAAAATCCCTTTTATCACAGACAAAGATAAACTCTTAAAAAGATTTACATCTGTATATCTCTATGATTGCTGATTTAGTTGAAATAAAAGAAACTGGCAAATATGGAAAAGGTTTATTTGCAACGCAGTTCATCCCTAAAGGGACTATTATTGATTCTTATTCATTATGTAAAAAATGTGGAACTTATTCAAAAGAAGAATTGGCGAAGTTGTCAAAAAAAGAGCATAACTTTGTTATACATCATGAACAAAAGACGAAAGCGGGACTACGTGCTAAATATTGTGATGAAAGGCTTTCATACACTAACCATTCATGCAATTCGAATATTTTAGAATCTGATGAAGGATTTGATATTGCAATAAAAGATATTAAAAAGGGAGAGGAGGTTACAGAGGATTATAGAAGATATGGTAGTAAAAAAACTCACTTTGTTGGTGGTTGCAAGTGTGGAGGAAAGAATTGTATAGGAAGAACAGCTTTCATGGCACCAGGATCGAAGAAATTGCAAAAATTTTGGAATAGAAAAATAAATGCTGCATTACGATTAATTCCATCCGTAAAACAACCCTTAAAAATCAGATTTCTTAAAGAACATCCAGAATTAAACTATCTTTTCAAGAAGAATAAACAGCCAATACTTATCGGCCGTTAATTACCACCAGATTATTTACCAGAATCGCTGCAAGCTTTCCTTCTGTGGCATCATGCGCTCGGGCGCGATCGGCAGCCCGTTTTCTCGCTGCCTCTTGGGCGCCTCGCTTTCATCCGCAAGCTTCTTTGCCCTCTGGCGTATGTGGTCTGATGGTCGAGGGAGAGTTAGATTTAAATCCTTTAAAACCTAACTTCGCCAAACGCATAATTCTCTCTAACTTTGTTCTCTGAACCAATTCGCCAAATCGTTTTTACCAACGCAGATTAAGGTTTTTGGTCTCGTATTTTCTCCAAAAATCACCGAAAAGTTCG
>JBOGSA010000032.1:0-9862 GCA_050749785.1 Candidatus Micrarchaeales archaeon
TGGGATGAGTGTTCAAATAAAGAGTTTCCCTGCAAGGTGCGTGTCTGTTCGCCATACCTTGCACCAAAAGGTCTCCTTTGGAGATGGTCTTGAGATGCCCCATCGTTTGCGATGTTGGGTGGTTCACATAACTAAAACCAAATAGAGTCATGTGGTTTAGTAAAAACGCACAGGCCCAAGCGACTGAGAAAATAGTTGAGGAAATAGTGCAAGAGAGAATTAAACAGCAGGCAAAAATCGGAAAGTCTGTTCAGGAAACCTTCGGTAGAGCTCTGGACGCATCTGCTAGGATTTCAGGGACTGAGATAATCTATCCCTCACTTGCTTTTCAGGTCAACGAAAAATACAAAACCGTGCGTAGAAACAAGGATCTGGTCACCGTTCCGGAATTGGATAACAGCACCTATCTTAGGCTACTAGAAACTTTCAACTCAAATGTGAGAAAAGCTTTTGACTATCAGACAAGGGATGGAAGACTGGATAGATTTTCGGTGTTCAAAGCTGCAGGATCTGCAAACTACTTCAGGATAGGCCAGCACGCTCCGAACTACCATGTGAAGATCTATGCAAGAATAAATGAGGAGTATGGCCCGTCCTTTGTGCACGCTATGATGAAGTGGGCAAAGGAGCGCGGGGATGTGCATCTAGAAGGCAAATTCTACGGGGATTCGTTGTTCAGCAAAAATGCACACAACAAGCTGTGCCTCTATATGCCAGCACTTGAGGTTCCGATAGTAACCGAATTCCTTGTGTCGGTAAAGCACATGTTTGAGCCTGTCAAGCTCAACCACAAGCTGGGAGTACAGCTAATACCTGGAGTTTCGGTTGTTTTGGAAAAATCGGGTTACGCCTCATTTGATGGGATAGTCGATAGGCTTTTCTTCGAATTAGCCGACTACATAAATCTTGCAAGAGGAGATCTTTACATTCTTGCGCTGCACGGTACCGATAGTACGCGCGGACTCATCAAATCCGAAATAACCACAGACCACTTCCAGTTCCTATTGGCGAGAAGGTCTAATAGTCGCTGGCCTTCGGTTTCTCAAGCGACATTAGATGAGGATGAGTTTGATAGAACTGCCTTCAAAATTCTATTGCATTCAAGTGCATAATCCCAATAGCACCAATAAACATCTGCCGGAATAAACCTTGATAATTGTTTGCTACTAATTATTATCCTGATTAAATGATGCCAAATATAGACCCAAAGGCGCTCAAGGCGATGATGGACAAGATGGGGATAAAGAGCAACGAGATTCCAGCTAATCGCGTTATAATCGAGGGCAGCGACAAGGACATAGTCATTGAGAATCCGCAGGTGGTCGGCATAGAGGCCCAAGGAACCCTCTCCTTCCAGATAAGCGGTGATGTACGTGAACAGGCAAAGAACCAACTGGTTGAGATAAGTGAGGACGACATAAAGACCGTTCAGGAGCAGACTGGAATAGATGACACAGACAAGATAAGGAGCGCGCTTGCAGAGTCGAACGGAGATATAGCAGAAGCGATAATCAAACTCAAAGGGGGCTAGACCACATTATAGATATGCACAAAGGGCACTTTTGCCACTCTTTTTACCTGTCCTTCATCAGCAATCCCCTTTTTTATGATCACGCCGACAGATTCCTCGCCTACGATATTTGCAGAGTACAATTCATTGAAGCTCAGAGCAGAGAGTATATGCTCCTTGCTCATCAAATCTCCCTTATAGAAATCAGAATAGGTCTTGAGATCAAGCTCCATCTTTCCTTCGCTAAACACCTTGCCGATCAGGTTTTCATCGCACATCGCGATCATGTCCCCCTTCTCGGTTTTGTGCACCTTTATGTAGATCATGAGAACAATCCAACCTTAATAAATATTCAATACTTATAATAACTTACTGCAAATTGCAAATGTGCCGAGGTGGCGGAATCCGGTAACGCGCCAGACATTGGGCGAAACTCGAGATCTGGTTTCCGCAAGGAAGTTAGGGTTCAAATCCCTACCTCGGCGTCTTTTTTAACCGTACTTGAAGAGCAATACTGTAGCAAGTGAGTATAGTATTCCATACCATGCGAGCCATATTCCTCCAGCGAGGTTGAAGATTGAGAGTGCGTAAGCGCTCAGGCCAAACATGACCGATGCGAACGCAATCTCGCTCTTTGTGTTCCAAACCGAATATCCTATGTTGTTCTTGCCGCTGCGCAGCTTGCTCCTGTTCCAGTTTATTCCCGGATTCATGTTCATGATCGTAGCAAGTGCAGCCTTTGCCCTAACAAAGGCGAGCGCATAATTGAGAAGAAATACCATAAATCCCTTGCTAAACGACTTGAAATATATCTTGGTCAGCAAAACTGGTGTCAGTAGCGAGAGTGTGAATGCAAAGAATCCCAAAATCTCAAGATATATCGGGAGCTGCGATGTGGAAAGGAAGTTGCTTATGCTTATGTGCGCAAACGGAAGCGCAGCGAAGACGACCCCGATTGAAACGAATGTGAACATTATGAGAACTACGGAAAGATAGTTTAGTCCAAAGCCGTGGGTTATGTAGTCCATGTATGCAAGGATGTGCGGCTTTCTCTTCTCCGCCTTCTGGCTCTTCCTCTTGAAGAAATAACTTATGAACTGTGTGTCGCCGTAATTGTATCTCCACTGCTGCTTCACAAGCTCGGTGAATGTCTTTATCGGTCGCCCTAGCGCATACACTTTTGGCAAATACATGCTCTTGTATCGATGCATGTCTGATTCGAAGCTAAAGAAAGTGTCTTCTATCACGTATTCAGGGAAGCCCCCTATGTCATCAAGCGCAGCCCTTCTGATGAACCCGCACGATCCCGCGAACACGGCGGTGTTGTTAAGGGCCCTTGCAGGCTGTATGAACTTGAAGAAAAATGCATCGAATATGTTTACTGAATCGGAGAAGAACGAATACTTTGCGTACTGCTTCTCGGTTTGTATGTATGATACCTTTTCGTCTGACATATATGGCAGGGTGTCCACAATGAAGTTTCTGTCAATGAGATATTCATCTGCGTCAAAGACCGCCAAAAATTCCTCCTTGGAATGCTTGAGCATGTTGTTTAGTGCACCGGCCTTGAATCCCTGCCTGTCATCCCTATGGAGGTAAATCAGTCCAAGCTTTTTGCTCATCTTGGAGAGGGAGGCGGCAATTTCCATATCCGTTGAATCATCAAGAAGATAGAAACGAATCTTGTTCTTTGGGTAGTTTAGCTTCATAAGCTGCGTAACGTTCTTCTCCACCATCGCAGGATCCTCGTTGTATACCGGAACTGCCACAGCAACTGACGGATGCCCTGAAAACTTCTTCAGTGCACTCTTTATCTTCTTAAGATAAGACTCGTAAAAGAAGGACCTGAAATACCAAATCGAGGAATAGATGTTGAAGAAACCTGCGATCAGCGATAGAGCTGTGAATGAAGCTGCGAGAAGGTACATGTATGGCGATTGCGCCACGTAGAAGAGGTAAACGGAGAAGATCATCCCTGCAACCGAGAGGGTGACAAAAAGAAGTACGGCAAGGGTCCTTCCGAAAAAACGCCTGTTGAGCCAGCTTCTATCCATCCAATCAGTGATTATAGTAGAAATGTGGTTAATATATTATTATAGCCCTTTTTATAGCTGTTTATCCGTCAGAGTTTCAGATCCGGTGCCACAAGCTTTAGGTCCAGCGGCTCGGTCTTGGTTATCTCACCGAGAAGTATGGTTGCGTAGGACCCTGAAGGCAAGGAGAAGCGAACCCGCGCCGAATCGTCCATTCCCTCGTATCCGAAATCCTTGAATGGAGTTACTATCGGCCTGTAGGTTCCTCGCATGCTGAGCTCTGGCATGCTCTTTATCTTGAAGCTCTCCTTGGTTATCCCAAGCTCCTCTAACACTGCACGCTGATAATCATCTATCCTCTCATCATCGGTCTCATAGCCCACAATTGTTGATACCGGAATCAGATTCCTCTCTGCGCTCACGCTTTTGATATCAGGAAATCCGTAGAGATCTTGTGAGCAAAAGAGCTTCGCCTTGTCTAGCGTATCTTCTTTTGCCATCAGTTCCGTTGCATAGTTGAAGATCAGTGCCTCAACAGCATGTATGAACATTATTGATATTCCTCTAGGTATCGATCTGAGTGCACGCGCAAAATCAGTTCCCTCTCTGGAAAGCGCGTAAAGCATACTTCTCTCCTGCTTCAAATACCCTGGGAAGTATTGCAGCGCCCTTCCGAAATCTCTTTCTTCCAAAAGCGTCTTCCTTGCCTGCACAGCTTCCTCGTTTCTCTCGTTGACGGTTGAAGTGAGCAGTTCCATCACTGCTCCCTCAGGGTCGTTCTTAAGTATGTGCATTCCCACCTTGAAGTTATTCAGCCTGTTACCGAATCTTTGAGCATCAAAGTAATTGAGTATCTTTGAATCGAGTTCTTCGGATATCTTTTCGATGTTCGATGGATTGCAGTCGCTTATCACAACATCAAACGAGTTGCCCAGCAGCTCGCCCATTTCAACTCCATTCTTTGACTGCCATGCTCCGTTTATTGAGATGTCTTTAGTTTTCACCCCAGATAGAGCTTCTGGTTTTGCTCCAAAAATGCTTGCAAGCTGCGTTGTGGTTGCGTTCCTGTCCTTCATGCCTGCATAACCAACCGACTTGACCCCCCTCCCAAGCCTTTTTGCAACCACCTGCAGCGCAGATATAGTGTTCCATTCGGTTTTCTGCAGCACAAATGTTACGAACTTGCCCTCTTTGTCTTCAATCGCCCCGAGCTCTTCAAAGGTGTAATTTTTGCCAAGTTCTAGTATCTTCCCATTTTTTGTAATCTCTTTTACTATGAACTGGTCTGCGCTCTTCTTTATCGTACCGCCTGTCCCTTTACTCTCGGAAAGATATCGCATTCAAACACCAGAAGGCATTTTAAACCTTGACATACAAGTTATTAATCAATCATTTTATTAGGCACGTTGCCACACGTATTTTCATCGGCAACGTATAATATATGTGGTTGTCTTGAAGCAAGAATCGCTGGTAGAAAAGGTCATATACCGATTGATAAGAAAGCACATCTCCGGTCCGACCATGGGCTCAGCAATAGCTCGGGCAAAGCAGTTCAATGGCAAGGGCATACCGGTTTCGATAAGTTTCATGTCGCAGCCCCCGAAGGATCGGGCGAAGGCAAACTACATAACTACGACATACCTGCAGCTCATAAGAGAGATATCAAGGATGGGCATAAAGGCAAATGTGCACCTAAAGTTCGAGCAGCTCGGTCAGAGAGTGTCAGATGATTTTGCAATCGAAAATCTTTCGCAGATACTTGAAACCGCCAAAAAGTGGGGAGTGTTTGTATGGTGCGAGATATCTGATCCAATCAGAGAACCGATTCTACTTAACCGGCTTCACGGGGCCCAGGGTCTTGGGGTTGCGCTAAACAGCATAGAGGACGCGATAAGCTATGCGAAGAGGAACAAGGGAATCAAGGAGCTCAAGGTGAATTGCAGGGGACACACTGAGGACGCAAAGGAGAAGCACGACTCGACAGCAGCATCCCTCGAAGCGCTCGCAGCAAGCGCAAAGAGCCTTGTCCTACATTCGCCAAAGGAGGCTTATGTGTCGAGGTTGATGAAGAAAAACCCGAAATACCGAAAATCTTTAATCTTTGAGTTCCAATTAGGCTACGGCGAAAAAAAGCTGAACAAGATGCTCAAGAAGGGAACACGGCTTAGCGTTTACATCCCGTTCGGGAAAGATTGGGCAAGCTATGCGATGACAAACGTTCCAGAAGGTTATACAAGGGCTCTGGCAAACAGGCTGCTCACAGAGGGCGGCGAGGGTGTTTAGATGCCCACAGATTCTGATTCTGCAAAGGGCGCAATGACCAGTCTTGTCACAGGAGCTAACGGAAAGACCGGAAAGCAACTGATAAGGATGCTTCTCAATCGCGGCGACATGGTAAGGGCACTTGTGAAAAGAAAGGAATTTGTGCTGCAGCTCCCACAAGGAGTGATACCATTTCTAGGCGACATAACAGATGAGCATGTGTTAATCGATGCATGCAAGGGAGTAGACAACGTATACCACCTAGCCGCGATAGTCAGCGAATATAGGGCTGTGACAGAGGAGCTGATGAGGGTGAATGTGCAGGGAACCGACAATATAATGAAAGCGTGCGAGGCAGCAAAGGTCAAGCACATGGTGTTTTTGAGCACTCTTGATGTTTACGGCCACGACCGCAAGGAGGTTCTAACAGAAGAATCAAAACTAGATCCCAAGGACAGGTATGGATTGAGCAAAGTGCTTGCAGAAAAGGAGGTACTAAAATACACTGGAAGGGTGCCGTTCACGATATTTAGGGTCGGACAGATCTACGGGCCAGGATTTGAATACTATTTCTTCAAGGTGTTCAAGGTGATAAGGGACCAGAAGGCGTACATAATCGGGGACGGAAAGAACAAGCTAAATCTTATCCACATAGACGACTGCCTAAGGGCGATGATACTTGCGACCACAAATCCCATGAGCAAATACAAGATCTACAACCTCACCGACGGCAGGCCTTATACGCAGCTTCAACTCCTTGAACTGGCAGCAGACATCATGAAAGTCCCACGGCCATCGCGTCATATAAGCAAGTTCATAGTGAAGATGGTCGCAAAGCAAAGAGGGCTCGACAGCGATGAGATAAGGTTTTTGACCAGCAACAGGGAAATCGATGCAAGCAAGGTAAAAAAAGAGCTCGGGTTCGAGGCAAAGATAACAGTTGAGGATGGGGCAGGCGCGTTCATCAAGCAGTTCCTAGACGAAGGGGCGAAGGCGAACATGAGCATAGAATCCCTCTTTTAAGCGTTTTGTTGCCTATATTATAGTGATTATATGAAGATCGGAAAGGTTGAAACTTACATTAACAAGGCGCTCGCCGAGAAGGGCTCGCTATTATTCATGCTCGTCGACCCGGTAGACTATAAGAGCCCGGAGGCTGCGGCAAAGGCGGGAATAGAGAGCATCAACGCAGGTGCTGACCTAGTGCTGATTGGAGGAAGCATAGGAGCGCAAGGAGAGCTGCTAGATGAAGTATCCAAGCAGATAAAAGATAAGTCGAATGGAGTTCCGGTGGTTCTTTTCCCGGGAAACATCGCGACTCTAACAAAGTACGCTGATGCTGTATACTTCATGTCGCTGCTCAATGCAAGGAATCCGTACTGGATAACCCAGGCGCAGATGCTTGCAGCTCCGCTAATTAGGCACATGAACATCGAGCCGCTGCCGGTAGGATACATAGTAGTTGAACCGGGAGGAACAGTTGGATGGGTGGGCGATGTAAACATGATTCCAAGGGAGAAGCCAAAGATTGCGGCTGCTCTTGCAAACGCGGGCGAGTTCCTAGGCAACAGATTCATAGTAACAGATGCAGGATCCAATCCACAGCTCCAGAATCTCGGACCAATTCCTTCGCCGATAATAAGCGCGGTAAAGGCATCGATAACAGTTCCATATATCGTAGGCGGCGGGATAAAGACGCCAGAGCAGCTCCGAGAAGTTTACAAGGCCGGTGCAGATATCGCGCAAATAGGCGCAGTGCTCGAGGAGGCAAAGGACCACAAGAAGATAGTGGAGCAGTTCGCAAAGGTCGCAAAGGAAGAAGGTAAAAAGAAGAGATAGGTTTTGTTTTATGCGACAGATTGCATCAATAGAGATACACGCCATGGTAAATGAGCTGCGGAGTCTGCATGACTCTTACCTAAAGAAGTTCTACGATCTTGGGAACGATTCCTTCAGGCTGCTTTTTTCATCGGCGACACAGAGCAGCGTAGTCTACATAAAGCTGCTTCAGGCGATAAACCTCACAACAATAACTGAAGAGGTAGACGAGCCCACAAATTTTGCCAAGGGAATAAGGAAAAGACTGTTGGGAAAAAAGCTGGTTTCAGTAAGACAACATTACTCAGATAGGATAATAGTCCTGGATTTCGCTGGTGACGAGGGTTACAGGCTCATAATTGAGATGTTCGGAAAGGGAAACATCATACTCACAGACAAGGAGTACATGACATTGCTCGTTTACAACATCGCAAAGCAAAAGGACAGAGAGACAGTTCCCAAAGCCATCTACCAATTCCCAGAGAGCATAAAAGTCGATGTAGATTCCATAACAAAGGAGCAGCTCAAGCAGATAGCAGAAAAGGTGAGCCTTAGTGGCGAGAGGATAATAAAGGAGCTCTCAACCAATCTTGACATCGGACCACTCTACCTTGAAGACGTACTCAACAGGTCGCTCATAAATCCGAAGTCAAAGGGAAACGAGCTCCAGGGAAACACACTGCTTGTGCAGAACATGGCCGAATTCTTCAAAAATGTAAAGACTCCGACTCCGATAATCTACTCGAAGGAGGGAGAGTATGTTGATTATGCGATAGTGCCGATAATCAAGTATAAGGACTGTGATGCAATCGAGTTTGACACATTAAGCAAGGCGATGGAGAAGTTCTATCTATCTGAGAGGACAAATCTCGAGAGGAACGAGGCAGAACTAGACCAGCTAAAGGCAAACATCGCACGGCAAAAAGAGATCCTCGAGGAATTGAAGACCTCAGAGGTACAATGCACCGCGTCGGGCCACAAGATAATGGAGAACATGAATCTCATAAACTCAATAATAAATTATATCAACCAGAAGAGAAGGGTCACGGTGGAAGAGATGAAGGAAAATTTCGGAATAGTCAAATCTATAGACCTTAAAAAGAAGGACGTAGTAATAGAAGTCGAGTGATCGCATGTTGAAGATAACTCTCTTAGGTACATCGGGTTCCACCCCGACAAAGGCAAGGGGAATGCCGAGTGTAGCGATTGCATACGAGGGAAGAGTATACCTCTTTGACTGCGGAGAGGGAACGCAGATGAAGATGCTAGAGTACGAAGTAAACATGTCAAAGGTCGAGGCGGTATTCCTTAGCCACATCCACGGCGACCACATAATAGGTATAGCAGGACTGGTCAGGACGCTTGGACTCAACAACAGGAAGAGACCGCTCACAATATACGTGCCAAAAGGACACGAGTCAGCTGTTAAGGCGCTGATAACATTCGATAAGGCGATGATACAGTATCCGATAATAATCAAGGGAATAACTGCAGGCACCTTCTACAAGGAGAAGGATTTCACAATAAGCGCATTCAAGCTCAGTCATCAGATAACAACATTCGGCTATCTGTTCGCGGAGAATGACAAGAGGAGGTTCAACAAGGAGAAGTGCAAAGCACTTGGAATAAGGGGAATGGCGTTTGCGGAACTTGAAAAGAGAAAAAGGATAAGAATTGGTAAGCGCATAATCAAAATTGAGAGCGTAACCACACTGCAGAAGGGAAAGAGGGTGCTCTATGTCACAGATACGCGTCCGATGAAGACAACGGCCAAGGCGGCAAAGGGCGCTGACATACTCATTCATGAGGCAGCGTACACGGAAAAGGAGAGACATCTCGCAGTTGAGAGGAAACATTCCACAGCATATGAAGCGGCGCATGTTGCAAAGCTCGCAGGAGTGAAGATGCTGATACTCACGCATCTAAGCGCAAGGCACAGGGAGCCAGATGCGCTTTATACTGAAGCAAAAAAGGTTTTCAAGAACACAGTAGTAGGAAACGACGGATACACGACAGAAATATGATTTGGAGGCATCGTCTAGTGGTAGGATGACAGATTGACATTCTGTAGGCAGGAGTCCGATTCTCCTTGCCTCCATATAACTCAGAGTAACGTGTATCTTGGCTAATCTTTATATATTTTTCTACCATCAATATATTGTGGAAGATGAGAAGGCAAGCTTGCACAGAAAAATAGAAGACCTACTTAAGAGAATCTCAAAGCGCAAGATGCCTGAAA